>JBEAPS010000047.1:0-2987 GCA_041164285.1 Pseudomonadota bacterium | reverse complement strand
TCCATTGTTCGAGCTTCTGCTCGGCGCGCCCTGATCGGAGCGTCTCCTGTGCGAGACTGACCCCATCATGAACCGTATCGACGACAGCTGCACACCAAAGAGTTGCAGCCGCGTTGAGGATCACGGCGTCAGTCACAGCACCATCCGCATGTCCAGCGAGCACGTTACGGAAACACTGCGTGTTTTCCTCCATGCCACCGCCAACGAGTGCATGCTTTTCGTATAGCTTGAGTCCGAAATCCTCTGGGCGCCAGACTTCAGCGCTCTGATGTCCATCGACCAGACGAACGATTCGTGTGGGCCGACTCACGGAAATTTCATCAAGCCCATCTTCACTGTGGACTACGAGTGCGCGTTGTCGTCCGAGGGCATTCAAGCAGCGCGCAGCGAGAATCTGTACGTCCTCTGAGTAAACCCCAAGAACCTGACCATAGAGGGGGGCCGGATTGGCGAGGGGAAGGAGAAGATCAAGTATGGTATGGAATCCAAGGCTGCGCCGTACCACGTTGATGTGTTGCAGAGGTGGAATCAGCGCTGGAGCATAGAGGTAAGAGATCCCCACCTCCTTGAGCTGACGCTGAAACTGCTCAGGCTTTTTTGCGAAAGGAATTCCAAGTGATTCGAGGACATCGGCGCTGCCGCAATGTCCCGAGAGAGAGCGCGAGCCAAACTTCGCGATACAAGCCCCAGCAGCAGCTGCCAGTACAGCGGACATCGAGGAAATATTATACGTTGCAGACTGCCCTCCACCCGTTCCCGAGTTGTCAACGACTCGAGTCTCGGATAGGTCGATTCCGCTGAATTGTTTCAATGATTGTTTGAAGCTCTCGAGTGAGCTCAGAATGAGTTCTTGGGTGATGGTACTCAACCTCAGTGCGGTGAGCAGTGCGGCGACTCTGGCATCCGACAGGTTTGAGTGCAGCAATCCATCCATGAGTTGACGAATTTCGTCAGAGTTCAGGCGTGTTCCTAGAAAGACTTTTTCCATGCTGGTGACAAAGAAGTTTTCCTGTCGGAACATAAATCTACCCTCGAATGTGGAGACTCTCTTCGTGACTTATAGCTTGCATTGGATAAATGCGGTGTAAACTCCGGACAAGAGTAACAAAAGTGTTGTCCTCAATATGTTCGAGCTTCAGAAATCTGACTAAACATTCATAAACATTGACGGGAGCTTCGAGGCAAAGGATGTGCGCGGCCTCGCGCACCCAATAAGCGTGACAGTTGGGAACGGCCTTGATGATGGCAAGCGGAGTTTCGGTCGAGAGCAGTTTGTCCTGCACCCCCCACATGAGTAACGTTGGGCATTGGATGCGAACAAGTTGTTCGTCGACAAAGTCTGGAGACTTGACGGTCTTGATGAAGTCACGCACGCCATCACTTTTGAGGACTCGGTAAAGCCCACGCTTGAGAACAGGGCTAACGATTGGAAGACCCGAGTAGGGATATACGCTCATGATACCGGGATAGATACTGTGGAATTTACTCCAGCTCAAATAAAGTAATGTGTCCCGCAGAGAGTGTGCTCTGTATTTGAGTCCACCTGGGTTCAGCAACGTGAGCGAGCTTACCAAGTCAGGGTGTTCGGCAGCCAGTTTCATCGCTATCCAACCGCCAAGACTCAGTCCGACAATGTCGGCAGGCTGTGGACTTATGGTTTTGATGAACTCAGCAATGGCAAGAGTGTGCTGACCTACCGACATCACCGGATTGTTGGGTTTGCTGAAGCCAGAAAAGTGAAAAAGGTCTGGCATAATAACGCGTCGCTTGTTGAGGAGCATGAGAGCGAGCATTGAGAAGCACTGGCCGCTGCTGCCGATTCCATGCAGCAGGATTACGGGTGGATTGTCCGAGTCTGGTTGTGAATCATAGTAGTGGAGCTGTCCAAACGAATTGTCACTCACCTGAGGCTTGAGTCCAGCTGAGCTGAGGCCTTCCCGCGTGAAACGCGCCAGAGTCAGGTCGAGCTGCTGTTCGGCAAGACTCACAGCATCCGAGTTTTCTATATGACGGGCAGGTCGGACGAAAGTGTTGAGCAGTTTTAATCTGATGGAACGCGACAGCCCTTCATTGAAACCGTCCACGGTTGATGAGTTTTCCGGGCTTACGCTACCAAGCGAGGAAAAGAGCGAGATTTTTGTGTTTAAGACTTTCAGAACCAGACTCCTCTATTTAGGAATTCAGTTGAGTGATCTCCTGCATCAAAAGTGATTCGAGCTCCTGAAGGTGTGTCCTGATTTGAACTTGATCCGGACCTTCAATCGTGATGCGAGCAAGGGATTCCGTACCACTATACCTGAATAAAACCCGACCCGCATCGCCCAACTCAGATTCAATTTCAGATAAGCGTGCAGCAAACTCCGGCAGCCGCTCAAGCGGCACTTTGTGTTGAACTTTGACGTTCCGTGTGAGCTGCGGGAATTTTTGCATCACCTCGGCGAGGACTGAAAGCGGACGGTTTCTTCTGCACATCATTTCCAGAACTTTTAGGCATGCAATGATGCCGTCGCCTGTTGTGCTTGAGTCAAGAAAGAGCAGGTGGCCGCTTTGCTCTCCACCAAGTACGATGTTTCTCCGTCGCATTTCCTCAACAACATACCGGTCGCCAACCGGCGTACGGAAGACCTGCACCCCAGCTTGAGTGAGCGCCCTGTCGAGTCCTTTATTGCTCATGACTGTTACTGCGACGGCGCTGTTGGTGAGCTGTCCAGACGTTTGCATTTCAAGTGCACACATTGTGATGATTTGGTCGCCATCGAGAACATTTCCTTTTTCGTCGACAACGATCAGTCGGTCGGCATCACCATCCAGAGCAAAGCCGATATCAGCGCGAAAGCGGAGGACTTCCTCCCGCAATTTTTCAGGGTGTAAAGCCCCTGCCTCGAGGTTGATGTTGAATCCATTGGGCTCATTGTTGATTTCAAAAACCTCTGCCCCGAGCTCCCGCAAAACCTTGGGTGCAACCCGATATCCCGCACCATGGGCGC
>JBEAPS010000046.1:0-5330 GCA_041164285.1 Pseudomonadota bacterium | reverse complement strand
TTTTTTGAATATGAGATGGCTTCCTTGATTCAAAAGGCATCTCACTTTTGGCGAAATACCCCAAGTTATTAGATTTGAATTATTCCATGCACCAGAAGCATTAATGATACAGCGAGTTGTGAGCTCTCGTTTTTCCGTTTTGGACTCGAGTACAACTCGATAGCCTGTTTGATTGGGCATTGGCTCAACAGAAGTTACTCGAGTGGCTTCTTGATAGCTTGCACCCAGTTTGACAGCTGCTTCTGCGGCAATTCTCACGATAACATCGTCGATCATCTGTGCATCATAGTATAAAAATGCTCCCGATGTTTCCTGCTCCATTCTTTCCCGCTTTAAATAGGGCGCTGCTTGGATGAATTCTTCGGACGAGAGTTTGCGAGAACGTGGGAGTCCTCCATCGCCAGACATCGTGTCATATAGAAAGAGACCAGCTCTGAGCATCCATGCAGGTCGGTCATTTTTGAATACTGGGAGCACAAAAGGGAGAGGCTGCACAAGTCCTTTCAGTATTCTCAGTAGTATTGTTCTCTCGCTCAGTGCTTCATAAACAAGGGGCCATTGTGTGATGTGTTCTAGATATCGGAGTCCGCCGTGAACGAGTTTTGTCGAACGGCTTGATGAACCGCTCGCGAGTTCCTTTTCTTCTACAAGATGTACTCGTGTCACTCGCCTTGATGCGAAGTCATGCAGAAGACCCACACCATGACATCCGCCACCTACGATGAGAACATCCAGGTCTGTCATAAACTGATTCCTTATCGAGCTGGTTGCCTGTCTCAATTTCGCCGACCATATGAATGTAGCATGGGGCTGAGTGTGCTTCATTGTCATGTTGAGATTCAGACGAGGGGAAAGTCAGTTTTTCGCCAGATCCCAGACAGCAGACTCATTGCGGAGCTTGAGTGCAGATGTAGCTATATTGTCCGCTGCTTTTTTCATTTCGGCTTCAGTGTTCTGAATTCCGATCGAAACTCTAAAGCCAGCGAGAGCTTCTTCCTCTTCAGCTCCCATGGCCTTGAGAACATGACTGGTAGTTGCTTGCAATGTTTTACATGCGCTGCCGCTGCTGATGCAGAGGTTTTTGCAGTTTTCTATGAGCTTCATGGCATTGACTCCTGGAATTCTGAACATGAGAATTCCAGGAACACGTTTGGCTCTCTTTGCGGAAAGCAGAGCGTCTATTTGACCACACAAGGAACTCACAAAAACAGATTCGAGGTGTGAGAGGTAATGCAAGCGTTCCTCACGTTCCGTGACCTGCAGCCTGACACCATGCGCAAAACCTGCAATTGCGGCAATGTTGGGTGTTCCTGACCTGAGGCCGAATTCGTGTCCGCCTCCGGTCATTTGGGGGGCGAGTCGGATTTTGGGATGCCTATTACGAACGATTAAAGCAGCAGCCCCTCTTCCTGCATAAATTTTGGCTGCCGATACTGTTGCCGTGTCAAAGGGGGTCGTTGCGCTGCTGAAGTGAGAACGTGCAAATCCCTGCACTGCGTCCACATGAAGTGCAGCTCCATTCTTTTTCGCAATATGGGAAACTTCATCTAGTTGAGTTTGAACGACGCCAGTTTCATTATTTACATCCATCACACACACCGCCAATGTGTCTTGGTCAATCACCTTTTCAGCTGTTTCAAGGATGATCTGACCATTTTCGTCCACAGGTAAAATCTCTACTTCGACTCCAAATGGAGCCAGACTTGTTGCAGTGGTGTGAATACTCGAGTGTTCAGTTGCGGAGATGACCAATTTGTTTCTTTTTCGCAACGGATGTTGTGCGAGTCCCCTGAGGACGAGATTGTTTGCCTCAGTAGCACTTGAGCAAAAATAGACTTCGTTAAATTCAACTCCCAAGCAGTCGGCAATTTCGGAGCGAGCATTTGCAAGCCCATGCTCTGCATCTTCACCCATCGGGTGCATTCGATTTGCAGGGTTGCCGTATATATGAGTCATCCAGGGGAGCATTGAACTCAGAACTCGACTGTCGACGGGGGTTGCTGCAGCAGAGTCGAGGTAGACAATATCTTTTAGGGCTCCCAATTTAGCAGAGGGTATCTGCGTCTGCCCGAGATCGTAGGAAAACCATCGTGAGAAAGGGGAATGCTGTGAAAGTTGGTTTCCCGATGAAGTCATACAAACCTCAGTTGAGAGAAGAGTGACCGGACTTAAGTCAATTTCGAATAAACACAAAAAGCTCGGCTTGATCGAGCCGAGCTTTTTTGTCTGACAGTGCGATTCAGTCTTAGCGCATGCCCGCTGCGAGGTCAGCTTTCAAATAGCGTTGAGCGACAAAGCGGCCTTTATAGAAGCCACAGCTTTCGCAGACAGAGTGTGGAAGACGAGGCGCACCACAGTTGGAGCACTTTGAGAAATTCAAAGCAGTCAGCGCATCGTGCGCGCGGCGCATGTTACGTACAGATTTGGATGTTCTTTTCTTTGGCACTGCCATGATACAACCTCGAAATAAAAGTAGGGGCGTCCTGTGCGGGTTCAACCGCATCAATCGCATCAAGCCGACGCGCCTGTGCATACTTGAGCTCAGGGGTGATAGACGAAGAGAATCAGGGTGTCAACACCTTCATGCAGAGCCACAAGTCAGCGGACGCTGAGTTCGAGAGTCACTGGCGCTCCGTTTCGCATAATATCAACTTTCACACTGTTCTCTTCCCGAAGGCCATTGAGGAATTGAATGGTTCTGGCGACGTTGTTTAACGGGATTCCGTTGATTTCTCTCACGATGTCGCCATCCTGAAGCCCAAGTTTATGAAAAATTGAGTTTTGATCGAACTGAAAGATGCGAAATCCAGTGATTTCACCATTTACGACCACAGGTTCGCTGGACGCCTGCATGAGGATGCTTGGAAGCTCTTCACTGATAAGTTTGTCGCGATATCGCGCCTCTACTGCAATTTTTGTTCCGATACGCTCGAAGCCACTTTCGATGTGAGAGTCTACTGACCCTTGAGCTTTCGTTGAGCCTCGCCCTGACACACCGCCGAGTTTGTTTGAGACTGTGGTCATCTGACCATCGTTCTCGATAATGATCATGCGCTGCCGGTCGACAGTAAGTAAGGTTCCGACCTTGAAAACTTCCTCGCCGGTTTTGAACGCCTTGACTTCGCTTGTGTCGCGGTTTTTAACGAGTGCCACACCACCACGTGGGCTAACGATGGCACCAATAAGCTGAAGTTTTTTTGCCTGACTAGCAATGGTGCTCAATGGAACTAAAATGGCCAATGAAAACGCAGCAAGCAATCCAATGTAGGGATGGCAAGTGTTCTCTTTTAAGTATGTTTTGACCGCGCGTAAGCCCATTTTCAACCTTTGTCTGCGTTCAGCTCCGTGGCACATAGTGGCTCGGTGGCGTCGCTCTTATCAGTTTAGAGGAATTGATGAGTGTTCCCAAGTGGGCTGGCGTGACTTTGACTCATAAGGTGCTGGAACTGTCACCTTTTACAATAGTCTGAAATTTCTGGCAGAATGTTGGAGAAGGACGGCAGTATTTCCTGTTTTCCTCACTTCTTCGATTGGGCGGGAGGCTATATGCTCAATGCTTCCGATGAATCTTCATGGATTGAACTGAATGCTCAAGCACTGCGGGAAAATATTGCCACTTTTAGAGGTGTTTTGACTGATTCCCTCCCGGAAAGTGGCATTGCGCGGCTCGGTGTTGTTCTCAAAGCCAATGCCTACGGCCATGGACTCGCTCAAGTGCTAAGTGTTGTTCATCCTTTGGTTGATATCATTCACGTTATCTCGGTGAACGACGCACTTTTTATCCGTGAGCAAGAGCGCAAGGAAGGCTGGCCGCAGAGAAGAGTGCTTGTTATTGGGGCTATTTCGGAGCGAGAGTTTGTGCGATTGGCACAAGCTGAGGTTGAAGTTACGATTTCGGACTCAACGGCCCAGAAGGCTCTCCAACCTCTTAAAGCGAGTGGTTTAAAGGTCAATGCACACGTGCATGTAGATACGGGGCTCTCGAGGGAAGGCTTTTTTCCTTTGGAATTGGGTCAGGAACTTGCCTACCTCAAAGACAATGATTGCCCCTACAATGTCCGAGGAGTGCTTTCGCACTTTGCCAACACTGAGGACGTCACTGATCAGCACTATGCCGCGCACCAGTTGCGGGAATTTGATGCAGGAGTGGCTGAGCTATGCAAACTGCTCGCGGTTCCAGAAAAATCATTGGAACGCCACATTGCAGCGAGTGCGGCAACACTTGTACTGCCACCTTCGAGAGCAGATTTTGTGAGAGTGGGTATTGGTCTCTATGGTTTTTGGCCCTCATCCGAAACGCGTATTTCAGCGCGGCTGGTGAGTGCAAAAGTGCAGGAGCTCAAACCGGTTTTAGCATGGCGGTGTCGTTCGCAAATCGTAAAGAATCTTTCCGCAGGCTCATATGTTGGATACGGCTGCACTTACAGATGTGAACGTGACATGCGCATTGCTGTTTTTCCGGTGGGCTACTTTGATGGTTATCCGCGCCTGCTTTCGGGGCGTGCACATGTTCTCGTCAATGGGCATCGAGCACCTGTCATTGGCCGAGTTATGATGAATCATATAGTTGTTGACGTCTCGGCAATGACAGGTGATGAGAGCGAGGTTCTTGCAACGCTCTTGGGGCGCGACGGGAATGAAATCATCAGCTCAGAGATGTTTGCTGGCTGGTGTCAGACGATTCACTATGAAGTTGTGGCTCGCCTGGGATCTCATTTACGCAGAGTTGTATTAGAGACATGAACCGTATTAAGTTCAAATTTGATTTTCCTGAGCATCTCGTGGCACAAGTTCCATTGCCCGAGCGGGATTATGCTCGTTTGTTATGTTGGGATGCGCATCTCAATGTGAAACAAGACAGAAACTTCTCTGAGCTTCCCGCACTCTTGCGAGAAAGGTTTCCCCGCTCAAAGTTCGAGTCAGTTTTGCTTATTCTGAATGATTCTAGAGTTTATCCTGCTCGCATGAGAGTAGTGAGAAAATCAGGTGGCAGTGCGGAAGTTTTTGTTCTTTCTGCTCGCTGCGACGAACGCATTCCCTGCTTGCTTCGCCCACAGAAAAAGCTTCGCGTGGGCGAAGTGCTTTTGTCTGACGCGGACGGCTCACCGGTTTTTGAAATCACTAGCATGAATCCACCAGAGGTAAAAAATATTTCTGGGCTAGTTTTGTCTGAACTTCTTGCTTCGCGCGGCGAGATGCCGCTGCCCCCGTACATTGAACGCGCACCATCTAAGCTCTCTGACCCGTCCTTGGGAGCGTTTGACAAAATGCGCTACCAGACAGTCTATGCACGAGAGAGTGGAAGCTGCGCAGCCCCGACAGCTGGGCTT
>JBEAPS010000045.1:0-7266 GCA_041164285.1 Pseudomonadota bacterium | reverse complement strand
TTACCCGAGAAACGTAATCGTAACCGGGATTGTCTGTGACCATCAGCACAATTTTGTCAGCTTTGGCTCGATCTGGATTACTTGAAGTGTCACTGATAAGCATATCGATTGCCTTTGCGATTCCACCTTGCGAATATTCCTGTTCGTTACCGCCGCTGCTGGCTCCCCAGCTTCTCGAGTTTAATGTGTTGGACAGGCTGTCGGCATTGGTAAAATTGATCGTTGGTCCAATGCTGTCTCTGAACCCTACGGCGGCAAAACGCGCATCCCATGCACGACTCTCCAACGCTTCTGCGAACCGCACCACACTATTTTTGATGGCATTGATATTGGGGTCCATCGAGGCGGTGATGTCGATGGCAAACACTATGTCAGTGGGGTGCTTCGATGTCGATGTTGAAAGAGTCTCGACTTGAAGTTTGCACATGTGGGTGAGCGATACGACTTGTTCACCGGCGCTTTTGCTTATTGCCAGTCGAGCGGGAATCGTTCGGAGTTCGTCTTCACATCCGAGTTCTTGCAAGCTGAAGTTGTCTCCTGAAGAGCCTGATTGCGAGCCATCAGCCCCATCTCTTCCGCCTTGCGCGGAGGTTCCGGAGCCGCCCGAGCCACTCGCTCCCTCGCCAGTAGCTGACTTACTTGATTTGGGTGGAGCTGAAGTTGCCCCTTGAAAGCCAGATTTCGCACAGCCGGCACCAAAACAACTTCCCACTATGAAAACCGCAAACAGCTTGAACTTCATTTCTTAACTCCCCCACGGCACCGTGTATTATCGGAGAAAATAGGAGAGTAGTTTAGAAATATCTAAATTTAGTTAAAAAGATATTTAATTAATGAGCGTTACGCTAATGAAAAAAGCTCAGTCGAGCTTGCTGTATAGGTACTCCCACCGCTCTTGGTCGGCAACAAGCTGCGCCTCCAATTCTGTGAGCGATGACTGAAGTGCCTGAAGCTCTTGGAAAGGCGTTTCAGCGGTATAAGCATGATTGAGCTGTGCAGAGGCGCTCTCGATTTTATGTTCTAATTTTTCAATTCGAGCCTCGAGTTGTTGAAGCTCTTTTTTTTCTGAGAACGTGAGTTTTTGCTTTTCAGAAGGCGACTGTTGCTTTGTATTTGTCGAAGATGTGCTCTTTTTCAGTTCCTTTTCGATCTTGCTCTGTGCTGTTTCAGTTTTTTCGAGCAGGGCAAGTGCTTGTTCGAGATCAGCCACCAGAGTCCATTTATAATGAGACCCGCTCGCATGTGTCTCAATACCAGAATAGACAAGGATATGAGTTGCAATTCGGTTAATGAAGTACCTGTCATGGCTCGTGAAAACTATGCCTCCAGCAAAGTTAAGAAGGGTCTCTTCAAGGCCTTGAAGTGTGGGAATATCGAGATCATTTGTGGGCTCATCGAGAATCAATGTGTTGGCCTGTTCGAGCATCATACGTGCCATCAGCACACGAGCTTGTTCTCCTCCCGAAAGAGTTTTCAGAAGTCGCTCAGTGTCGTGGCGAGCAAATAAAAAGCGTTCAAGATAGCTCATTACATGAACATATCCTTGAGAAGTGTGCACATAGTCGCCATCTGGGCACACCGTTGCGCGGACAGTTTTGTCAAAGTCGAGTTCATGTCTGTGCTGATCGAAGTAACTAATTTTTATAAGATCGTGTGCTTTGCAGAGTCCGGCATCCGGTGCCAGCTGACCCGCAAACACTCTTAGCATGTGGGTTTTACCTGAACCATTTGGTCCCAGTATCGCGAGCCGCATATTTGGTTTGATTTTCAGAGACAAGCCACTTGTCAGTCGTGGTTCAGCCGTACCGCCTGGGTGCTTAATGCCAAGATCAGAGATCTCAAGCAGAACTTGAGAGCCCAGGTTTTCCTGAACGCTCGTCCAGAGGTCTGAAGAATCACGCGCTCTGCTTGTCATTTCGGCATCGAATTGGAGTGCGACTTTTGGTTTATCTGAGGCTTTTTGCTCAGCTGTTTGAAGTTTCACTTCGAGAGACGCCGCCCGATTGATTCGGGCTTGTTGCTTGGTTGTGCGCGCTGCTGGTCCTCTGCTGAGCCAACTCAACTCGCGCCGCATGAGATTTGCAAGCCGCTGATTCCTCGTGCGGGCTTCTTCCATGCGCCTGACTTTTTCTAGTGCGTAAGTTTCATAGTTTCCTGTGTAAAACTGGATATCGCCGTCGGCAATCTCAAGAATTCGATTTGCGAGGGTGTCCAATAGAGAGCGGTCGTGCGAGACAATCGCAAGCGCAATTGGTTCGAAATATTCTCCAATGAGCGGAACACCTAAAACCTGAAAGCCTGAGACAGAAAGCTCGAGTAGGAATTCCTCAAGCCATTCGACTGTCTCGACGTCTAGGTGGTTGGTAGGCTCGTCGAGAAGAAGGAGCTGGGGCTGACTCAAAAGTGCATGAACTAGCTGAAGCCGTTTTTGTTGACCACCAGAAAGCTGGCCAACTGAGCGCTCCGACAAATGCGAAAGGCCAGCGACGCGGAGTGCGCCACCTAATGCATTCGGAATGTCGACCGCCTCTTCCATTTTCTGATCAAGTGTATGCTGAAGTTTGTCCAATTCATCGAGCCATCCACTGTCACTCCCGAGTTCAGGTTGAGTTGCCAAAATTTCGAGATGCTGGTCGAACTTTCTCTGCGCAAACTCGAGAGCCTCAGTCGAGTAAACCTTTCGAAGCTGTTCCTCGATGACAGCTTTGACACTGTCCAACTTTGAAAACGGCATAGTTTGGGTCACGTATGCTTTACGGAGTCCACTGCGCCAAGCCACATGGCCTTGGTCGGGAGCATGGACGTCTGCAAGGATTCTCAGGAGGGTTGATTTGCCGGCACCGTTGGGTCCGATGATTCCCAACCTGTCGCCCGGATGAAGGGTGAGCGCTAGCCCCTCGAACAGTGTGGTGACGCCGATCCGCACGGCAAGTTGTTGGCTTGTGAGAAGCGGCGGAAGGGCTTGATTCATTCGTGGAGGGCTCCGGTACTAGGGCTAAATCTCTATGACTCCCAGGTTAGTCACTTCGCCCGGCTGCACGGTGAATTGAATGGCCTGAAGTTCTTGGTCATTCCGTGACATAGTCATTTCATAGCTACCCGGCAACAGGCTATTGAATAGAAAGCCCTCTGCTGAGCGTGGTTTGAAGGGAAGAACGGAGGGATCGTTTGCTGAGAATTCGAGCTTTTCTCCGTTTTTGAGTTGGTTAATTCTGTAGTGAATTTCATCAGGCCGAAAGCCTTTGAGCTGTGCTTTGACTCCCTGAGAAAGCGTTTCACGAATGAGGGTTTGCCAACCGCCTTCCTGCCGTCCAACGGTGACGTCTCGCCATTGTTTGTATGAAGGCTGAAAGCCGAGTCGTCGTGAGTTCACTTCATAGGCAAATGAAATCACTCCGGCCTCTCTGAACTGCCAGTCGGCGTCAGTACCGTCTGCTTCATAGAGGAGCTCAGGAGGTGTACCGAGTGAGTAAGTATTTGTGCGCCCAGAGTCGTCAATAAGAGCCTCTTTCATCGAGGCTGCCAGTGACTTGAAAAGGTCAAGCGAAGGGTTTTTTTCACGACGGCACCCATAGGGATACAAGATCATTTCGCTGAACGAATGGTAGCTAATGTTAGCCACCGGTCTTTCTGAAGTGACCAACTCAACCATGGCCTGAGTTTCCGGTTCGCTCTTGGGGTTGGGTCCACGATATGAATCGCTGGATTTGACAATGCTTGAACCGTTGCAGGCACCCCAAAGTGCAGGATAGTTTCGGTTGAGATCGACGCCATACAAGCGGCCATTATCTTCCCATGCGTTTTTGCGCCACAGAGCCCTTCCTGTATGGACAAGGTTGTTACCGTCTGGGTTCACCTGTGGCACGACGATGATTCTTGCAGTGTTGAGCCATTCAGTGATCTCAGCATTCTGGCCGTAGCGCGAAAGTAGAACTTGAGCCATATGGACGACGACCTCGGTTGTCATAACCTCGCGGGCGTGGTGCATGGCATTGAACAGAAGTGTCGGTTGATTTTTGTTGTTGGGAGCTGCCGAAATCACAAGAGCTTGGATCGGTTGGTCACGGCGTGAGCGGCCGATCGTTCGTAGCTCTGTAAGATCAGGATAACTTTGCGCCAATTGAGAAAGTTCGTTCCTGACCTCTTCTGGGCTTAAGTACTCGTCGAGAGCCTCTGTATTTAGTTGCTGGTTCAAGTGAGAGTTCTTGTATGTGAGCCCGAGCACATCCAAAATAGTGAGAGACGAAGGTGGCAACGCAACTTCTGCGATGTTCTCTCGCTCTGAAATGCCGAGAAAGTCGAAGTTCGACAGAGTTTCTAACTGATAGGCACGTTGGTTTGGTTCTTGAGCCAGTTCCACGGAGTAAATTTGCTTTTCTGCCTCACTGAAGGCTGCGTTCGTCAGGGTCACTGGAATGCCGAATGCGACGGCAGTCAGAATAATGTTTTGCAACGAAAAAAAACGCGAAAGCGGTAGCGGAGTTCCGTTCATAGAACCTCCAAAAAAAATAGGTGGCGAGTCTGCCACCTATTGTGCCCGTAATGTTGAAACGGTCAATCGCTTATACTTATTTTGGAGAGAGGGCCAAGCTCAGTGTTGTGTTTGCATGTAGAGTGACCAGTTTGAGCATGTAGTTTTTGTTCACTAAGTTTATCAGGTCGCACTTCTGGTGATAGCAAGGGTTGGCGTCATTTCCGAAAAAGTTTTCAGAGATAATTGTTGCAGCAATATTTTTGCTCCAGAATGATGCGTGGTCGGATCTGTTGGTGCATGCATTGGCTTTCCTAAGATTCAATTCAAGATTTGCATTGATTTCTTCAACGACGCGAGTGATTGGTTTGCTGTCCGGACGATTACAGTCCATCGTATGATAGGCTTCATCATTGTTGCCGTCATAGGCAATCATATCTGCCTGCACCACGCCGAGAACCGTTTCGCCCTCTTTGAGCTGATTTGCGTAAGCGCGCGAACCAATGAGTCCGAGCTCTTCTTGGTCGAAGCCGACAAATCGAACTGATACAGGTAGGGTGCCGAGCTTTGTAAGCAAATGGGCAGTTTCGAGAAGACTCGCCGTGCCGGAACCGTCGTCATCGGCTCCTTTGTTTCTGACAGAGTCCATGTGCGCAGAAATGATTATGAATTGTGTTCTGTCCGTTCCCCAGAGAGTTCCCTCTACGTTCGCCCCTTTGTATCCGTTGTAGGTGTAGGGAACGAGTTTTGTCTCAATACCAAGTTCGCTCAGTGTTTGCATAACGTATTGTTGGGTCAGTGAGCGATTGTCCGCTCCACCACGCTCGGTGATAGTGACCTCCTTACCATCGAGCATGAATGAGCGATCGCCTGTGAGCGTCTCAAGAATTTGCATGAGGCGGTTCAAGTCTGGATACACGGCTTCGGATTTTGTGACGGCTCGTGGTTGCCATGGAGTGGGTGAGGGTAGGTTTGGCCTCTCCAAATCTGAGCTTGCCTTCACTGTATGTGCGTCCTGTAATGACAACGGCCAAACGAAGTTTTTGGCGTTCATCTGAAGTCGTGCCACTTCCTCAGGCTGAATAACATAGAGACCCCGGTTTGAGCGCCCAGCAACCAATTGACCCGTGACAGGTGCTTCACCTTCAACAAAGGCAAGCGCGCTGCCTGACGGCCATGGCAACTCAATAAGAGCTTTGTCGCTCGACACTGGGCGCGCGCCAAGGACCTGTAGCTGTTGCCCTTCACCCAATTCGAATTGTCCGAGAAGTTTAAGGTCTTCTGTTTGCACGTGGTCTGATTTTGTCATTCGTAGCCAGACAGGTGCAGTGCGAGGGTTAAAATGTTCAATCGAAAGCGCAGGACCATGACCCATTGCATTGGCAGTGTGTGGCCAATTGAAATGAGCAATCGGATAGAGAAGTGAGAACACGCAAAACGACTTAAGCAGTCTCATAGCGGTTTCCTTAAAATGGTGCAGTGACGCAACCGTGAATAGGGTCGAGCATCTAGCAACATTAAAGTGTTGACCCCGTGGCCAGCAAGCCGGTGCTCGTACTTTTTTGAAGTAACGTTGGCGTTTGGGCGATTTGTGTTCGTATATTTGACATTTGTCCAAAGACAAGTGTCTGACATCGCAAATAAACTTTTAGGTTGATATGCTTTGAAGCAGTGTCACTGCGTACTATTTGGAAAAAACCCGATACCACGCATGTGAGAGGTAACAGTTATGGCGCAAGCCAAAGCGGATATCTACAAGACGTTCCAAATACCTGAGCCTGAGCCATTTGGAACTCAGTTGAGCGTTCTTGTGGCTGACCCTCAGACTGATCGTCGCTTGATTTTTATGCACCATCTGCAGAAACAGGGCTTTTCCGACATCAGGGCCGCTAAGGATGGTTTTTCTGTCTTGGAAGAGCTACGGCAGCGACCGGCGAGTCTGCTCATACTGAGCAATGAGTTTGAGGGTCCCCTTGCCACTGATGTGGTTCAGGAAATTAGAGAAGATATCAATCTACAGCGTGACGTCGTTATATTGGTCTCTTATCCACTCAAAAAAAACGAGATTATGTATGCCCTCGAAACAGGTTTTGATGACATTTTAATAAAGCCCATTGTTATGGGTGAGATTATGCCCAAACTCAGAAGCGCATATTCTGTGTTTTCGAGCCATAAAAATCCAGAACGTATTTACGAGCTCGCCAAAACTGCCTTGCGAACGGGCGATTTTAGCTTTGCAGAACGCATTTATTTAGAGTTAGCCAAACAGACTCAATTCGCTGCGCGTCCGTTTGTTGGCCTTGCGCATATCGCAGTCGCCCGTAATGAAAAAGATGCGGCCCTCTTGCATGTTCAGGAAGCGATTAAAAGAAACAAAAACTATGTCCATGCGCATGCCCTGCTGGGTGATATTTATGTTGCAAGCGGGCGAGTAGATGATGCTTTGAAGTGCTATAAAACGGCAATTGAACTGAGTCCGTTGAACGTCATTCGGTATCAAGTGGCCTCCGACGTACTTTTGGGTGAGAACCGTATTGATGATGCAATTTCGATTCTTGAAATAGCGAATGAAGCCGGATTGGAGAGTCATTTCATATTTGCCCGACTGGGCGAGTGTTACTTTAAGAAAAAAGACTATAATAAGGCAATCCGGTATTTGCGGCGCGCAGTTAATGGCGAACCTGATAACCTGAGTTTTCAGAACTCTCTTGCAATTTGTCACCGTGACGCGGGTGAGTTCGAAGAAGCCCTTTCGGTCTACAACCTGATCTTAAGAAAAGACAATGACAATTGCA
>JBEAPS010000044.1:0-5587 GCA_041164285.1 Pseudomonadota bacterium | reverse complement strand
CGTCGCTCCTCTTTGTGAGCGTCTGAGCGACTTCCTCGAGGGCGAGAGTTGGTTTGTAGGCCATTGCCTGACTGACAAGATTTTCGATCAGATCTTTTGCTAATACTTTGGGAAAACCTGCCACGTCGTAGATATACTTCTCAGGGTACACGGCTGTCAGTCGACCACCAAGAGCTGGCATAGAATCAATTATTTTGCAGCTCGCGTTTCGAAGGCCAGCGTAAAATGCAGCAAATAATCCTGTGGGGCCTCCGCCCAAAATCGTGATATCGAACACTGTGTCGGTCATATTGAAAAGATCTCGCTCAATTGAAGAGTCTAACTTGTTCAAGAGCCTTCATCGGCTCCAATCAGTTTTTCCAGCTAGTAGCTCTATGCTGTCAACCAAAATTTCACCAGCTTCATGCAGTTGAGCATCGCTCGCTAGTATCACATCGTTGGTTGTATCTGCGTTCTTTTGTGGGTGTTTTTTCTTCGAAATTGAGCCTGTTTGTTCATCACTGGCGGGTTTCACGCCAACATTTCCGTTTGCTGCAATTTGCGTCGAACTCTGAGTGTCACCGACCTTGGCAAGTGGTTTTTCGGGAGCCTTCAAACTCACCTCAGTTTTGTCCTTTTCTTTTCGGGCATTTTCAATGGCAGCGAATATATCTTTGAAACCGGCTGCTGCCCTGACACGAGCGCTGCTCTTCTTTTGGACTGCCTCGATAATGTCTTTGAGATCACGCACAGGTCTGAGGGCTGGGGTTGGATTGATGGTTGTGTGTGGGAGTGGAAACTCATTTTCCCCTTCACCAATATCACTCACTTCAAAGACGTCAGGTATCTGTACGTCTGATTCAACGCCAACAACTTGATTACTTTTCCCACTTGGGCGGAAAAACTTTGAAATAGTCACCTTAAATGCTCCGTCAGAGTCGCGTCCGCCTGAGCCGGGAAGATCAATAACGCTCTGAACTGTTGCTTTTCCATATGTGCGTGAATTTCCAAGTATGAGACCACGGCCGTAATCCTGGATGGCTCCTGCAAGAATTTCGCTTGCCGATGCACTCTGTTTACTGATGAGCACGGCTAGGGGGCCCGTATATCTGACTCCTTCTTCGGGATCATCTTTGCTCTCTACACTGCCATCACGATTTTGAACCTGCACAACAGGGCCTTTGTCGATGAAAAAACCAGTCAAACGTAAGCATTCGTCGAGATCGCCACCACCATTTCTGCGTAGGTCCAAAACTATTCCATCAACGTTTTCGTTCATGAGTTTTTTAATTTCGCGATCTATGTGGTTGCTTGAGCTCAAGTAATCAGGCTTACCCATTTTACTACCCTGGTAGTCGATGTAGAAACTGGGCAGATTGATGACACCAATTTTTTTGCCGCGAATTTGCATCGTATCTGATCTGGCTTCGCTATCGGCTAGGTGAACGATGTCGCGTTCGAGTTCGATGAGCTCACGTTTCGTTTCGTTACTGAGTGCATCTTTTCTTAAGAGTTGCAACTTTACGATCGTTCCTTTTTCGCCTCGAATCAGCTGAACTACTTTGCTCAAGTCCATATCGATAACGTCAACGAATCCATTGCCGTCGCCAGCGTCAACGGCGATGATCTTGTCGGCCTTTTGTAGTCTGCCATCGCGACTGGCTGCACCACCTGGAATGATCGATTCCACAGTTGTGTAACCGTCTTGTTGAGTTAGGCTGGCACCAATACCGACCAATTGTAGGCTGAACGCAACTCGGAATTCATCTTGATCCTGAGGTGCCATAAATTGAGAGTGAGGGTCGAGTGACGTGGCAAAAGCGTTTAGGAAGAGTGCATGCACTTCATCAGAAGTTTTTTCCTGCATTGTTTTTTTGAAAAGAGCATAGCGTTTTGTGATACGGTTGCTGATAACTGTCCAATTCTTTTCAGTTTCACGCATATTTAAAGCGGTGAATTTAAGAAGTTTACGCCAGCGTTCACGGCGCTCCTCAACACTCATCGACCAACCTATCTTTTGCCGGTCAGTTTCTAGGGTTTCGTCAATGCTAAAATCCATTGGAGTTTTGAGAACCTCTCCGATTGTTGCAAGGCTCTCGTCCATACGTCGTAGGTAAAGTGAATATATATCTGAGATAAAGCGACAGTCATTTTTTCCCAGTAAATCAGGTATTTGATTTTCTACCGATTCAAACTCTTTTACATCTTCGGCCAGAAAAAAGTTTTTACCTGGATCGAGCATTTGAAAATAGCGGGTGTAGCTGCGTTGTGAAAGCTCCTCGTCGAACCTTCTATATTTGTAGTGAGCTTTTAAGAAATCGCGAACACGTGTTTGCATTGTTGTGCAGCTCAGAAAGCCAGAAGATGCGGGGCGTCCGTTTCGTTCACCTGAGAGTGTGTTTGCCTGAAGATTTGACCTGAGTTTCGGGTAGACAAAAACCTGAAAACCCCAAGTGGCTGCCATCACGGCTCCAAGAGTTAAGCCCAGAGCCAGACCTTTTCTTCTCATGTGCGGTCACTTCCTTGTCGGCAGTCGAATCTGTTTACGCACGCTTCTGCCCAGTGCAGAACTGCCTTCAGATTCGTCGTCATGCTGGTAAATGATAGTTCGACCAAAACTGTTTCGTGAGCTTCCCGGCGTCAGAATCGTGGGTTTGGTAGGCATGAAATCGCCATCTGTATCCCCTGGTTCCTTTGCTTCTTCTAAATCTTCAAAATTTTCGCCTACTTCTTGGAATTGACCCTCAAACCAAGCGTACCACTGCTCCGTGTGGTTGAGCACTCTGGCTTGACCTGCAGAGTCAACGCGTTCCAGGATGTCTTCAAGTCTTCCCTGCAGTCGGGTGTAGTTTTCATCGAGCCATGCAACCCATATTGAAGCTTCTTCATCTGAACGCACAGTGATGCGTTGTCCAAAATTGCTTTTGAGCTTATCCCGAATGGCTCTGAGAACCTTTTCACGGTCGGAACTTGTTACTTCCGGCTCAAGGTCCAAAATGATATGAACGGTTGCCAAGTACATATAGGACCGCCTCGCATGTTGAATTCACCATGTAAACAATCTAGCTGGAATCATCTGTTTTTTGAACAGGGGGGGTTGTTTGATTTATTTCAGCCTTGGTCCCAATGGATTTTGCAGCATGATGAGGCTTTTCCTTCCCTCGAAGAACTCACTGCGCTGCTGTTAAGTTTGTCCGAGAGGCCCATACTCTCTGGCGGCGGATTTCAGTTAAAGTTCGTTCGACAGCAACGAGCTGGACGCGGCACTCGTCGTGATTTGGGTTGGCGAGCCGACTATCAGATGCGGATTTTTTTGTCGGGAGAGGTGCCCACAAGGCCAGCCAATTGGCACGACTTCTTCAATGCATGGAGCTGGATATTTTTTCCTCGGAGTAAAGCTGCGCTGAATCTTCGGCATTTTATGTGTGCCGATGAGTTGTATGAATTTCCATGGCGAAGAGCAGCCATGAATAGGAATGCTGAGCAAGATTTTCTCACTCTGTTCGATGAAGGTGGTTTAGTTGTCGTTTGTGACGATGACGACCTGTGGAAGCTCATACAAGAGCGACGCTGGGTTGAACTTTTTTTGGAAAATCGTCAGCGGCTTTTAGAAGAGGTTGCGTTTCTGCCTCTGGGACATGCTCTTTTTGACTGTGCCTTGGCGGGCAATCCAAAAATCCATGCGAGCGTTATTCGAGTTAAGGCAAGCTTACATGGTTTGAAAAAAAGGCAAGCTCTCTCGAAGTCGGAGGAGCTTACCATGGTGGATGAACTGTTAGCTCATGAGTTGAATCGGCGCTCTGTTTACAAAGACACAAACTCTCTGTACGCACTCCCCATTTGGGGCATTCCTGGTTGGAGTCGCGATTCAGAACGTCCAGAGTTTTTTTTCGATAAAAACTATTTTAGGTGAGCCTTAGAAGAAGAGTGAAGCACTCCTCACTCTTCATTCGCTGCCGCTGTCCATCCGTTTTCCATAGTTTTGTCGAGGTGAGTGACGCCAAAGAGAATTGTACCTGGCTTTCCAACGGAACCCGGCTCAAGCGGTTTCCCACTCATTGGTTTCAGCCGAAGAGACAAGGGGCTTCTATTCAAAGCTTCTAATGTAAGATTCGCAATGAACTCTGCGTGTTCACGGTTTTCATCAAAGTTGGGGAGTAATAACGAATACACGCCATTCTTAGCCAGCGCTTCTTTGACCACCACATTCATATCATAAAGCGTCGCACGGTGGTGAGTTGTGAATGAGAGGCGTCCGTCGAGCGCAACGTTTTTGCAGCCATCCTTAACCATCTCTGGAACCAGTGCCTCAGTCGTAGGTGCGACCCATTTTGCACCGGGGAAGAAGTCATCATTGAGGAATCCGTGATAGATTTTATAATCAGGCATGCGCTTTCTTAGAGCAACGACCGTTTGCTTCATTTGGCTAATGGCTGAGTCGCCTGTGTTGATAAGCCATTGAGGCAATCCGTGACTGCCAAGGAGGATACAAACTTCACTTGCTTTCTTGTTTGGAAAGGCTGTTGCAATGTCCTCGCGCAGAGAACTTTCCATTACCTGAACAAAACGCTCGTCTTGGCCATAGTGTGTGACGCCATACACTTCACCATTGTATGAGGGTTCGTTTTTAAGCCATTTGAGAGCGTCTTCCATGTTTTCGCCGCTCGAAGCGTATGAGAACTGGGCACCTTTGTTTACAATGACGATGCGTTCAACTCCGTCTTTGTGCATTTGCTCAAGAGTGTCTTCAATGTAGGGAGCTGTGAAATTGAAGCCTACATATGCCTTTGCGTTTGGATTCAGTTTCTGCAGCTCTTTCGTGATGGCTGCTGCCTGAAGCTGTGAGTTCTCATAATAGTTCGTTGCGCCAATTACGTCGTACTGCGACCTCACAGTCTTGACCGAAAGTCGATATGCGGGATCTTCTATGAGTTTCCGAGTCCACATAGGCAGCGGAATGCCTACGTTTTTCTGGAAAGATACCTTGATGTAGTTCTCAAGTTCCTTGTCAGGATTGTTGATGTCGCCGTGTGACGCGAACAAGAGTCCTATTTTTTGCGCTTGTGCTTCAGTCGACTGAACACTCGATGGCACTTGAGCTCCGCACGCAACAGCAAGTGTAACAGCTGTGCTGACAATAGTTGCTGCAATTACTGGGTTCTTCATATTTCAAATGCTCCTGCAATGTTAATTCTGCTAGAACTCTCGACTCCGTGCGCGTACTTGCACCCACGGCTACTGTTGCATAAACACGATATATTCAACTGTACAAGTAAAAATTATACATCCGCGAAAGATTTTTTTTAGAGTTGAAGTGGCAGCTCAGTCTTCTTCTTCTTCTTTTTTTTTCTTTTTTTCAATTCTTTTTCTTGCGCTCTGAAATGAATTCAGACCTCATGAATGCCTGGCGTGAGCGCAAAAGGAATTTCAGACTGACCCCTGAGGCTAAATCAAACTGTTTGAACCACTCTGAAGCATTAAATTTTGTGGAAAACTGAGGAAGTGTCTTTAGTTTTTCTGAGTCTGCGCTCCATTTGAACCCGCCCCATGCAACCTCTTGGCCACTGGCAATGTCGAGCTTAAGGACGACGCAGGTAACGTCGGTGCA
>JBEAPS010000043.1:0-2920 GCA_041164285.1 Pseudomonadota bacterium | reverse complement strand
CGCGTGGCTAGCGAAGAAAGTTTGTTGCGATTGATGGTAGAGGGCCGAGTTGTTGATATTGGTTTCATCCGATTTGATTTCGACAGCTCGCGTTTGTCTGATGAGGCCAATGAAACAATCGACGCATTGATGCAGCAAATTTTGGTAGAAAAGCCTAAGCGCGTTCATATTGAAGGACACACTGACTCTGTGGGTTCACTTGCATACAACGTGGCACTCTCGAAGCGCCGCGCTGACTCTGTGAAAAGTGCGCTCATCAATCGTGGTCTTGAAGCAAACATCATTACAACATCAGGAGCCGCCTTTCGCTTTCCCGTTGCGAGCAATTCGACAAAGCAGGGAAGAGCTGCCAACAGAAGAATTGAAGTGGCACTCGATGGGTCAGAATTCCGCAAATCAAAATTCACTCCTGCTGAACTGAAGAAGTTTCAGGAATGGATCGCACCGGGTGGACGCAGGCCCAAGCGAGATTGAGGTTTAAATGAGCTTCAATTTAGGTTTCTTTTCTCAGTTTGTCACGCTGACTTTTTTTGTTTTGTTTTTCTCGGTGGGTTGTCAGAACAGGCTCAGAATTGGTCAAACCCAATTGCCGACTGGACCGGTCTCTGAGCGTCCGGCTGCACAACCTCAGCCACAGCCGGAAATACAACCCATCGCCCGAGAGAACGGATTTGATTTGCAAGAAGCGCTTGCCACCCCGCAGTCATTGTTGGTTTTAGCAATTGGTCATGCTGAGGGAACCATCGACCTCCAGGGCAATCGCACTCAAGCATATTATGGGCACAATGATTCAGGGTTTAAAAACGTGGGCGTGTTCAGCTGTATTTCTTGCGGCAATCGCACGCCGGAGCAGGCAGATCGGTACTACCTTGAAAAAAATGTTCAGCCGCTACGCGAACGTTTCGAATCTGCTGCGCGCGCAGCTTTGCTACCAGCGGATCATCCCATGCTGGCAGCTGCCTTTTTCACCCTTCTTGTACAGAGTCCAGCGGCCGCAACCGACCGAAAAGGATTTCTAGAGCGTATGGCTGGACTAAAAATGACTGGCATTACGTATGAGAATTTATTGCAGACGAGTGTCGACTCCTACCGTGATCCAGACACTAATCGATTTGAAGACGTTGAGCGGTTTGGCAACGACGAAAGCCGAATTCGAGCAGACCAGAAGCGACGACTGACTCAAGTTGAGAACTTTCTTAGAAACCGAGGAGTCACGCTTTATCCGCGCCTTCAGTGACAGTCTTTCCGCTTCGTGCGAGGCGTCTACCCGCTTCATGACGGCTGATTTGAAGCATTTGTGCAATGGTGCGCTGACTAGGGTTGCGCTCGCCGCTGGCCTCACGCAGTTTCTCGAGTAGTTTTTCAAACAAGTCATCGACTAAGTTTTCAAAGTTCACTGGGAATCCAATTGCGGTTTCAATAACATCAGAAAGAGAAACTAATTGAGTGCCGTTAGGTGGCTGGTGCGAAATGTTTTTGGTCGACTTTTCATTGATTGAAGTTAGCAGTCGTTTCGGAAGAAGTTCTAGGCTAATAACTCCGTCTGTAGCATCGACGGCCATGGCTTGGAGGGTTTGCCAGAGTTCGCGAACATTGCCTTGATTCCAGGGCAAATCAATAAGCACCGAAGCGCAGCTGTGCGTGATTCTAAACTCTTGTCCATCTACGGAAACTGAGGCATTGAGCCTGTCGAGGAGTGACTCAAGAATTTCTTCACGCTCATGTCGCGAGCGAACCCGATACGGGGGGAGCGTAATCTCATAGCCACGCAATCGAGAAAGTAGGTCGCCTCGGAACGCTCCTTGCTCAACAAGACTGTCGAGAGGTTCATTGGTAGCTGCAATTACTTTTACTTTTACTTTCTTCGCGTGGTTACTACCTACAGCTCTCACTTCACCATTTTCTAGCGCGCGTAAGAGCGCAGCTTGGGCTGGAAGACTCAAGCGAGCTACTTCATCGAGGAAAATCCATCCACCGTCTGCGGCTTCATAGAGACCGATTTTGTTCTGTGTTGCACCTGTAAAGGCGCCTTTTTGATAACCAAATATCTCAGCTTCTATGAGTTGGCTTGAAAGTGCCGCACAATTGAGTGAAACAAAAGGAGCTCCGACAGGCAAGATGGCCTGAAGGGTATCGGCAACCATTTCTTTTCCCGTGCCACTCTCTCCAGTCACGAGAACCGAGCCGATGTGCGACTGTGTCACGCGAATCAAACGTTTTTGCACATCGCGCATAGACCGGCCGCTGATGTGCATGGGGAGCCCGCGCAATTGAATCGATGATTCCATTCCTGCACGGCTTTGCTGACAGAGTCGTGCGACTCGGTAGGTCAGTTCGCTTTCATCAATGCTCTTTGAGAGGAAATCGTTTGCACCATCACTGATACAGCTCAAAATGACATCACTGCTGCTCAATGCTGACATGACAACAACTTGGCCATGGTATCCACTTTTTCGAATTTGTTTGAGTACTTCGAGACCTTTAAGCTCACCTCCGCCGAAACTAAGATCAAGTAAAACACAATGGGGCTTCAGCGCTGAGAGCTTTTTTTCAAATTCCGCACTGTTGTCCACATATTCATATTTAAGATGTGCAGCATGTGGCGAAGAGTTGAAAGAGATAGAACAACGATGAAGAAAGAGAGAGTCGTCGTCTAAGTGCAGGACTGTCATCATGATTCAGTGCCTTCCTCCGACTCTAGAAGAGCCTCAACGACTGGAGAAAGCCTCTCATAAGACTTCAGTAAATGCTCTGCGATGAGTTTAATGGGTGGCTGCGAGTTATCAGCTGGTGTCAGCAGCTCAGCGCACCACTTGATAGATAGAAGTGCAGTTTTCAGGTCGTGTCTTTCAGATATTGAGAGAGTGCTCATACAATTCTCACTGCTTGTTCTCATGTGATGCATGCATATCTACTGGAT
>JBEAPS010000042.1:0-3111 GCA_041164285.1 Pseudomonadota bacterium | reverse complement strand
ATCAGTCTCGACAGCAGGGGGCTTTTGGGAAACAGGTCCTTGACCACTATGGTTTTATGGCCGATTCACCAGGTCAGGTAGATGCTCTCGCCCGGCGAATCAAAGATTTTGGACTTGAGATTGTTAAGGGTCCGTATCAGCGTTCCGACGGCCGAAGCGTTTATTTCCGCGACCCCTTCGGAAATCTTGTCGAGTATCTTTATTATACCCCAAACGCATGAGGCTTTGCGTCAGAAATGAATGCTTTTGATTTCAACCAACACGAAATATTTTTATTGACGATAGGAGCTGTGCTCTTTTTAGTTGGACTTCTTCTCATTGCGTTGACTCTTAAGGTTGGCACAGCTGCAAAGCAGGACCTGTCCGAGCGAACGCAACAATCAGCTTCTGGCAATGACAATGTCAAACAGAGAAGTCCTGAAGTTCTCGAAGTTGACGTAGGTAAAGCTGTTTCATCCACCTCTGTCAGCCTCGCCGCTGAGAAAAGTTGGTTTGTAAGGTTGTCTGAGGGCCTGAGCAAAACTCAAAACCAGCTCGTTAGGCAGCTTGAAACGCTGTTTCTTGATTCCGGGCAAATTGCCAATCGGGAGTCCATCCTTGATTCTATGCTCGAGATTTTGGTTCGAGCTGACGTTGGGGTGCGTACGGCAGAGCGTTTGATTGAAAAGCTCAGAACTGCGCTGCCGGCTGATCAGCTCGGGAGTGCGGATGCCGTTATGGCGACGCTCAAATTAGAAGTACTGAGTATTTTGTCTGCTCCTGCACAGACCTCGAATTTCTCGGGTTGGAGTTTGTGCGCAAATAAAGAGTCTGGTCCCCAGGTGGTTCTCATGGTGGGCGTCAACGGTGTGGGAAAAACAACCACCACCGGGAAGCTGGCATTCAAAATGCGGCAGTCAGGTAAGTCAGTGATTGTTGGTGCTGCCGACACATTTCGGGCTGCGGCAGTCGATCAGCTGGAGGCGTGGGCGAAGCGCTCGGGTGCAGAATGTGTCCGAATGGCCGAGGGCTCTGATCCGGCATCAGTCGCCTTTGAGTGCGTGAAAAAGGCCCTCGCTCAGAATGTAGACTTGTGTCTGGTTGATACCGCGGGACGACTGCACAATCGAAACGATCTTATGCAAGAATTAGGCAAAGTGCGCAGAGTTGTAAGTAAAGGTATTGCTGCTGCCCCACATGAGGTGTTGCTTGTCCTAGATGCTACGACTGGCCAAAACGCACTCCAGCAGGCAAAGGTGTTTAGGGAGGTTGCGGGAGTGACTGGCTTAGTCCTCACGAAGCTCGACGGAACTGCTAAGGGTGGGGTTGCCATTGCGCTTGCTGCTGAAATGAACCTTCCCATTCGCTTTGTGGGTGTTGGAGAGGCTGTTGAAGATCTTCAGCAGTTTGATCCGGCGGAATTCGTCGATGCGTTGTTTGCGCATCCGTCCAAAACAAAAAGCGCGGTGGGAGCAGGCGCTACGTTCAACGCCCCCACACTGAGCAGTTAAGCCTCTCCGAACGGCTCAAGCGATCTAAAGAACGTTTTCCTATCTGACTGTCGTGTTTGTGTTTCCTAATAAACTTAACATTTTCGTTGCTTTATAAATGTTGCTCATTTTTTTCGTGTCTGTTGCCGATAAAACCTTGTTCTTTTTGCATCAGATCTGGAGAAAATATGAGCATTGGTCAATTTGCCCGATTGTTTGCTGGCGTTCTTTTTATCGTTGGTTGTGCTCAGGGCAAAAAAACCGGATCGTCGAATAATGCAGTTAACCCTGCCAAGGCTTCCAGTGGCGAAGGCTCAGCTGAGAGTCTGGGGGATACCGCTGTGCGCACACAAGCCGAGAAACCTTTATTTTTTGGAGCAGCAGACGACCTTAATGTGACTTGCAAGCCTCAGCAAAAAATGAGCTTTTTGCGGTCGGAAGGCCTGAGTTCAAACAATAGCTACCTACTTGCTCGTTTTTCGATGATTGGAGATTCAAGTCTTCCGTTCGACAAAACGACTCTTCCCAAATGGTTAGAAAAGTTCGGTTTGCAAAAGGTCGTTTTCCTCGAAAATGTACAAAAGGGAGTTAAAGGCTTTGTGGCAACCTCTGCACAATTCAATTTGGTCGTATTTCAGGGCACACACAGTTTGCAGGGTGCTCTCACAGATCTTCAGGCTGTTGTAGCCTCTGCTTCTCCCGACAACATTCCCGGAGGTATGCACAAAGGTTTCAGAGATGCTTATGAAACTGTCTCAACTCAGCTTTCGGCAGTTCTCAGTGCAGAGAAGGAAAAGAATACTCCCACTTACTTTGTAGGTCACAGTCTAGGTGGAGCGTTGGCTGTGATCGCATCCTCTGAACAGCAGAAGGCAGGTGTCAATGTTGCAGGTGTTGTGACCCTTGGACAGCCTAGGGTCGGCAATGAGGAGTTTGTATCTGGCTTCGAAAAGGTAATGCAAAATAAATATATGCGCTATGTTTTCGAAAACGATCCAGTCCCTCATCTTCCCCCTTCAGCATCCGCAGGAAGTCATGTGACCTCAATAGTGACCGGAACAAACGGCTTGGCTGGTCTCGTCAGTGCAGGAGTGGGCGTAGTTTTTGCTCAAGCAGCGTTCAAGCATGCACAACGACCTCAGACTCTGGGAAATCCTAGCTTTTCTGCATCGGGATTTACGAGTGATGACAATTGGGACAAGGATTACTGGGTGAGCAACGCGAGCTCTGTTGGACAGATTGTTCAAAACCCGACGTCAGCTTTGAAAGACTCTGTTATTGCAGATCACGATGTGAACCGATATTTGTGTGGAATACTCGAAAAAATCTCTTATTACTGAGAGTTTAATTGGCTTCTTAAACTTTTAACTATCACCCTCCGAAGAAGGTACTTGGAGGGATTCGCCATGGCGAGTAACAATAAGATTGCTGGAATAAAGCTACAAAGTGCGGTGCGCGGCTTATCGGCGGTTTTGGTTTCCTCTGTTGCAGTGGCCTGCTCGGTTTCTTCGGAAAAGATTACTAATTGTTCTCAATTAAGCTCGCTTATGCGATTTGATACTGAAAAAATAGATATTTCTACTGAATCCTTTTTGAGCAATGGCGGTTTTATTGAGGTATATAGTAGAAAAGATATTCTTGG
>JBEAPS010000041.1:0-6167 GCA_041164285.1 Pseudomonadota bacterium | reverse complement strand
CATGGGTTCCTCGATGTTCAGTAGAGAGTTGGTTAGCCTGAATTTCTCTAAAGTGAGCCATGACGTTGAGAAACTTTTCTGGTAATCGCCTCAAGACATCTTGTTTGAGATGTTCCGGAATGCCGTACAACGACTCTGCCAGCGCTCCGGTCATACTCGCAATAGCACCCGAAGGGCCACCGAATTTAATTGAATTCAAGAGGGCATTTTCAGTGCTCTGAGCATTGAAGGCAGAGAGAAAAACGAGTGGCATAATTTTTGGCGTGGTTGCCTCCAGGATGGGATCAGCCTGAATCTCGCTTACGCTTTTTTCAAGGTCGTATCCGTAATTTTCGGCGATGACTTTTCTCATATGGTCGACTTCGAACCCTTTTTTTCCCAGAAATATAGCATGAGCCAATGCCACGGCGCCTTTGATTGCTTCAATGTGCTCATGCGTTGCCCGCGCAGTTTTCTCGGCCTCTGCAAGAGTTGTCATGAGATCGTCGAAGGCCCACCCAACGGGACTTACACGAGCCGCGGGTCCAACGCCCAAACTGCGGTAAGGCTCGTCTCCACCAGTGTGAAGCCAGAATCTAAAATTGCTTCCATAACCACCAGGAACGTCAGGGTGAGCTTTGGCAAACTGCCGGATATTGTATTGGTAGCTTTCGTTATTTGCGATTGCGTTTGCAATTGCGATTGTCAAAACGGTTTCATCTGTGAAACTGCATTCTGGATGAGAGAGTTCGAAATCAACTTCATCGGAAGCAACGTCTCTATGCACGGAACCAAAAATATCACCCAACAGTGCCCCTAGCATACTCCCCTCCGACGACTCAAAGAGTTTTCATTTAGGTGAATCGTAGTGCATGTTAGGTTGAGTTAAGGGTGCAGAGATTGCCGTATTACTCACTGTCGTGGGTATTCAATCCTTGCAGTGAACTTTTGCAAAGTATTGCCTACTTTTTTCCTCACCGCAGCTGGTGCGACGATGCTCAGTGGACGATAACCTTCCGGTGAGTTTTGAAAGGTCATTTTAATTGGGGTGATGAGTTTTCTGAGAAAAAAATTACTCAAACTGATTGTCACACCCAGATCGGTGACAGCTGAGCTTTTTGCATTCATCCGCGGGTGAATGTCGAACGAATAACAGCTTCCACGCTCCGGAATAGCTAAATTGACCTCAAGGGTTTTTCCGGATTTAAGCTCATCGATGAAGGTGTTCATGTAGGCAAGCAGAGAGCCCGATGTGACGAGGTTATCTCCTCCTGCTTCAGAGTTGACTGTTTGGCTCTCGGAGTCATTCCAAGTCAATCGAACCGCGTCTCCGACTTTCTCAACTATACCATTGGCATCGATTTGGTTTTGCTGAATTGAGTAGCGGTTGAATTTACCTTGAGAATTGTAAACGGTTTCTTCGACCACGAGTACGTTGCCTGCTTTGTCGGTTTGCCGGATGACAGTGGAAACAGGCTTACCGTTGTTGGCTGTGTGGGTATAGTCAATTAAAAAAAGTGCTCCTTCATGGGGTAGGTCGTCGTCGAGAATGATTCCCTGGCCCTTGAGAACCGATAGCGACTCCACTTCTGCCCCAGTTGTGGGACTGGTCGATGTGTTTTGTACAAGATAATAGTTGGAAGTCGATTGAGCGCTGAGTGTCTGGTTGAAGCCGAATAAAGCCACAAGTAGTGGTAAAAACCTGCTTATTTGCATTTTGTCCTCTTCAGTGCACCGATAAGACCGGCGCAGGGGCGGCATATCAGCATAGCTCATATCCCTAAGCAACTGTTTTAAGTTGTTAAAGCAAAAAAACCTTTGAGATCTGATTTTAATGGGATAACTGCCCGCAATGCCTTTTGGGTGATTCTGTCCCGGAAGGGGGTAAAGGAGTGTGCGGATGACTGTTCGAAACTGTCTGATTGCGATTTCTGCTAGTGCTGTTGTTGTGTGCGCAGCGTGCGGAGCCCTTAAAACCATGGACAAGGTGGAGCAGTCTACGACAGCTGTTGGGCTCAAAATGGATGAGACTAATGGCGAAATTGAAGAAACGAACAGAAAAATCGATGAAACAAACAACAAAATGGAAGAGATGAAGCGCGAAATGGGGGAAATGAACGGAAAGCTCATTGAAACCAATCAGCGCATGGAGACCATGAACAGGGCTCTCGATCGCATGTATCAGGACCTTCGGCAAGGGGATGCGCTGGCGGCGCGACTCCAGACTCTCGACGCAATTACACAGCAGTCCGTTCTTAAAAGTAAGATTCTTCATGCAGCGCAATATTTTATGTCATTTGAATATCAGCTCTGGAAGGGCGACGGAATTGATGACTCAATGTTTCGCGATATCTTGGCACGCGACGCAGTGGACGAATTCACGCAAACGCTTCAGAGTTTTGCGAAATCTGACTTGCCTGTCAGTGTGATCAATAGCGACAACAGCACGATGTCTTTGCAAGCGTTGGCGCTTGCGAGTCATATTCTGAATTCAAATGCAGTGATCAATGGTCAGAAACACGGTCAACATGTCGTTTCGATGCATGAACTTTTGGCTCAGTCGCTCAAATACGGCGAGCAAATTCGAAACAATCAATTGACCCAGACTGAAGTGCCGCTCTTTGCGCAGTATGCGCTCCGTTATCCTGAACTCGTGAAATACGTTTTTGAGCTGCGCGTAAACATGTTCCCAGCGCTTTTGACGAGCAAAGTCAGCCAAATGAATGCAGACTCATTTTTTAAGCGTTGGTTGTCTCGCACCAGTTCGTGGCTGAGACCATGGGAAGCAGATCTGAGTCAGCGGAATTCGCTCGAGATTCGTGAGCTTCTGGATTGGATGAGTTACGCGACAAACGATTTGAAACTACTCAACTCGCTTAGTCTCAAGGTTCGCGTTGATCCGGCTCTTATTCGAGTTTTAAATCATATTGAGTTTGTCGACAAAGCTCCGCCAGTCAGTGAAGAGCTGGATAAAAAGCGTGGCCTCGCAGTGGCCGACCTCAAGGCGAGTGTTGAGCATTTTATTAAAAACACGCGCTGAGGGTGTCTGTGACAGAGTCCGGCACTCCCTCGGAGTTACATTATTTAGAGCAGCACAAAGAGCGTCTCGCATGGATGCCTTGGCTGTTTGATACGCTCAAGCCGCATCAACGGCTTTGGGCTGATGAATGGCAAGCCGAAATTCAAAAAAAGATTGTTGGATTGGAAACAGTTCAATTTGGTAACAATTGTTTTATTGCTCCTAGCGCACGTATCTTTGCGGAGCCTGGCCGACTGATCAAAGTGTCCAATGGGGCAAGAATTGCGGCTGATGTGTTTATTCATGGTCCGGTAGAAATTGGCGAGAACGTGAGTATCAACGCCCGAGTCACAATCGATGGCGGTTCTAAAGGGGTATTCATAGGCAACGATACTCGCATTGCTACGGGTGTGACCTTATTTGCATTCAATCATGGAATGCTTCCGGATCGTTTGGTGCGAGTTCAGCCGGTGAAGTCGGTTGGAATTAGAATTGGTCACGACGTATGGCTTGGTGCCAATGTGAATGTGGTTGATGGTGTCACTATTGGCAATCACGTAGTGGTTGGAATGGGTGCCGTTGTCACTAAGGATGTTCCAGATTGGGCTGTTGTTGCTGGTAATCCTGCGCGAGTCATCGGAGATCGTCGCCTAAAAAAGTGAAAAAAAAACGCGTTTTTTCAATTCCCTTGCTGCCATGATACACTCAATTTCAATTCCACTCGCAAGAGAACTCTGTTTCAGCCATGGAGAGGGCGTTTATGTTCAAAATGCAACGTTCTTTAGTTTTGAGTGCTGCTGTATTTGCTTCTTTTCTCTTCAATTCAGATGGCCGCGCATCAGACGTCGCGAGCGTTTCATTCGGTGGTCGAGCAATTGTGTCCGAAATAGTGCGGCAATCAGAATTCACGAAGATTTCAGATCTGCCTCGCGAAGAAAAAGTGCGCATGCTCGGCGCACCACTGTCCGAAGTCCGAACAGACGGTAGCTATGGGTTGAGCTTGAATTCGCTAGAATCAGCCTTTCCTGAAAGTTTTGACTGGCGCAGCGTGAAGGGTATTGATTATGTCTCACCAGTAAAAAATCAAGGTCGCTGCGGAAGCTGTGTTGCTTTTGCTGCAGCGTCTACTTTTGAAACGCAACTCAACATTGAAACAAATTCTGTTTTGCATGGGTGGGATTTTTCAACGCAGCATTTATTTTCCTGCGGAGGCGGTTCATGCAGCAGTGGTTGGTTTCCAGGTTCCGCCGCTCAATTCCTAATTAAAAAGGGCGTTCCGGAGTTTGCTTGTTTTCCTTATTTAAGCGGTGCTTTGGGAAAAGACTTTGAATGTAAGCAGAGTTGCTCTGATTCGAAGTTACGAAGCCAGAAAGCATCACTTAGGACTCGCAGCAAAGCAATGCGCAGTGCGAGTGTTGATGAAGTGAAAGCCGCACTCATGGGTGGGCCGCTGATGACAACGATGCGGGTTTACGATGACTTTTATTCCTACTCCGGTGGCGTGTATCGTCGCAAGGAAGGTCCGCTTCTTGGTGGCCATGCTGTGATGATAATTGGCTGGAGTAATTCAGAAAAAGCTTGGATAGCCCGTAATAGCTGGGGCACAGATTGGGGTGACAAGGGAGATTTTAAAATTGCATGGGACGACGTGAGCGGAGTAGGAAGTTCTTTTTGGGGATTTCAATCCGAGTCACAGAGTTCAGCAGTCGTATTAGAGGGGTTGAAAGATACTCAGGTTGTCACCAATCCGACTCGTCTGGTCGGGCGCTTTCACAATCTGGCAGTGGTCGATGCTCAGCTCGAGTTTTCCCGCTCTGGGAATACGGTGCATACTTTACCAATGTCTGACTCAGGTGAGTTTATTCTCGACCCCAAAGATCTTATTGAAGGTGCTCACACGGTTCAGATTCGTGCGCGAGTGGGCACTGGCGAATCGGCTTCAGAGCGCATTTCTCAGGCGAAACTTTTCTATATTCTGCGTTCGAAGCCAGAAGCGAGTATTCAAATCGAACGCATGAAATCTGGAATGAACGTGTGGGAAACAATTGTCCCTGTCTTTGCTGTTTCGAGCCGACCTATACCGCTTGGAGCTGTTCAATATAGAATTACAAATGCATCGGGAGATGAAGTGCGCCGTCGGAGAACCGAACACACTTCGGACAGAGTGGGAATGAGTCTTTCGCCACGTGGCCTTGCAATGGGGCGTTACACTCTGATAGCGGAAGCTTTGTCATCAAACAATGAGGTTCTAGCCTCAACTAGCCTTGATTTTAATATTATTGAAAAGTGAATTGGGCTCTTTGGGAAACGATAGATGGAGAGTTTCAATAAGATGACGTGTGTTTTCAAATGGGAACATGTGTCCTGAATTTGGGATGAGAAGCCAGCGTGTGTGCGGGAAAAAGATATTAAAATAGCGAATTGAGCTTGAATGACAAACTTGACTTTGTTCGCCTGCAATAAGATCGATTTTCAATTCGTTGCGTTGTCGCATTCCCATCTGAAGAAATAGAGGGGTGTGCAGCTGGGGTTGACTCTCAAAGAGGTCGGCCTCCCAGTTTGGGTCATGTTTGAGCGTGAGTTTGCCATCGGGTTGTGTAGTGAAATTTGCCTCAATGTAGTTCTCAATGTGTTCTGGTTTCCAGCCTCTGAAAAAATGATTGCGTTTAAACGCTTTGAGAGCCTGTTCGATATTAGTAAATGTCTTTTTTCTCCGTCGAGCAGCACGAGCCAATGGGTGAATTTTGCGTTTATTAAAGAGACATGCTCCTGCCCAAATGAGAGCGCTCGTCACAGGTAAAAGCGGAATATCGAGAAGTATTAGGTGCCTCACATCCAGATCCCTGGCTGTATACAGTGAGAGCCAAGCACCTAGGCTGTGTCCAGCAAGTGTCCATTCGCTTGGATAACGGTTGCTCAGGTTCTCGTACAACGACTTCAGTTGATCACACAGCGCTGCAGGCAACTGATTGAGGCGGCCCGCTGACGGTTCGACCGCACATTGCGGGCATTCGCCATGACCGGCAACGTCATATGCAAAGACGTTGACCTGTAGCTCCTCGGCCCACGCCTTGAAAATGTGGGTGTACGAAAGGGCTGCAATTCCAGTGGCATGTGAGAAGAGAACTGAGCGTCTCGCTGAGCCCGAAGCGGGTTCAAAGAGATAAAC
>JBEAPS010000040.1:0-10355 GCA_041164285.1 Pseudomonadota bacterium | reverse complement strand
CAAGGGCGGCAGGAAGGGCGCACTGAGGCATTCAATAAGCAAGATTTCCCTCGTGTTGCTGAAATACAAATGGAGATCGTCCAACTCGAAAATCGTATCAGCGAGCTTCGACGTGAATGGGAGTCTACGATTACGGCTGAGGATCGCATGGTGCATGCAGACGATATTGCGGAACTCATTTCGAGAACGACCGGTATCCCTGTGCGAAGACTTCAAACAGAAGATTTTGCAAAACTTGCTGCAATCGAAACAGAACTTGAAAAACGTGTCACAGGCCAACCTCATGCGGTGCAATCTGTTGCTAATGCTTTGCGCAGAAACAGCGTTGGACTGCGTGAACGTAGAGCACCCATTGGTTCATTTTTGTTTTTGGGTCCAACGGGAGTTGGGAAAACTGAACTTGCAAAAGCTTTGTCAGAATTTGTACTGAACGATGAATCGAGACTCATCAGGTTTGATATGAGCGAGTTTATGGAGCGGCATGAAAGCTCAAAACTGATAGGCTCACCTCCTGGCTACGTCGGTTTTGGAGAGGGTGGTCAGCTCACCGAAAAGGTGCGCAGACAGCCCTATTGCGTCTTGTTGTTTGACGAAATCGAAAAAGCTCATCCGGAAACGTTCAATTTGTTTTTGCAAATTCTCGATGATGGTCGGCTTACCGACGCCGAGGGACAAATCATCAATTTTGAAAACACACTCATTGTTTTTACAAGTAATATCGGCTCAGAACACATAGTCTCCCAGCGCCGGGCTCTGGGGCTGAGCTCTGAAGGTCGCGAATTGAGTGATACGGAAATTGAAGCCTTGGTACGCGATGAGCTCAAGAAAAGCTTTAAACCAGAGTTTTTAAACCGTCTTGATGAGACGGTCATTTTTAGAAAGCTTTCGCGACAGGCTATCGAGCAGATTCTTGAAATCAATTTGGCGAATCTTGCAGAGCGCCTTCACAAGCAAGGTCTGAAGCTTGAAGTGACTTCTGAGGCCAAAGCTTGGCTCTGTGAGCGTGGATTTGATCCCCTCTTTGGGGCGCGTCCGCTGCGTCGTTTGCTTGAGAAAGAAATTGAGAACAAAGTAGCTCACGAGTTGATTCGTTCAGGTAGGACAAAGGCTGAGCGAGCAGTGAGTGGACACGTGAGTCGACTGAGTGTTGCATTGGACTCTTTGGACCCTCAGCAGCTCAAAGTCATTGCCCTCTGAGCCTCGCAAGCGAAAGTCAGTGTTGTGAGTCACCAAAGCCACCAGGTGTCCTAAACTGGTACTGTGAGCGCAGGTGTTTTTCTGCTTTCAGCGGCGGCCAAGTCTCTTTCAATTTGAGAATAAATGACTTCTTAAGTTCTGCTGCAATTTTAGGAAGATTATCGAGCTCTCCCTCTCTTTGAACAGATTCTGACTCGGTCAATTCAAAACGTTCGAGAGAAAAAAGATGCCGAACACGCTCACTGTCTGCTCGCCCGAAACCATGTTTTTGAATTGAGGATGGGCTCAGTCGGGCGGAGGCGGTCAGCTCGAAGCAGAGTTTTGTGCCGAATCCGCTGGGAAATGCATTAGTACAGATCACCTGTAAGTCCCAGTTGAGTGTGTCTGCAAACAGTGAAACAGTTTCATTCTCGAGGGTCCAAGGGAACTTAGTCAGGGGAATTCCCCGCAATTCATCGCGAGGAGCTCCGTATTCGAAACTATTGTAGCGGTCATTTCTTAAAATAGGCATGATCGCACCCCCTTACCCAGAGAGTATGCGAATTTGACATTCGTAGAGAGAGGAAAATTTGCCCTTGGCTGGAGCGGCTTGACGGCGATTTTCCTTGACAGGGCGGGCGCTTGGGATAAGACGCCGCAACGAGGGGTAAAACAGTCCGAATTCGGGCTGCTGGTAAGGAGAACCTAATGGCCGACACTGAAATCATTCAGGACGCACTTCAAAAATATGGAATTGATGGTTGGAGTTCAGGATATTTTGGTGTCTCGAGTCGAGGAATGGTGCAAGTCCACCCGTTTGGAAATGAAGATACTTCGTTAGACATTCCAAAAATCCTTGAGGTTGCTGCCGAAAAGCGTATTCAGACTCCTTTAATTCTGCGGTTCCCCCAGATTCTCGATACCCAGCTGGGCCGGCTTCACAAATCGTTCCGAAACGCTATGGAAGAATATAAGTACGAGGGCGACCTTCGTTGTGTTTTTCCATACAAAGTCAATCAGCGAAAAGAATTTATCGACGCTTTGGTCGAAAGCGGTCGCAAGCATGCATACGGACTTGAGGTCGGCACAAAGGCAGAACTCTTTGCTGCGCTGAGCTACGAGCTTCATCCCGATGCACTCATGGTTTGTAATGGCTTCAAAGATTCTCACTACATTGAGATGGCTTTCAGCGCGAAGCGCATGGGTAAGAACATCATCTTGGTCATTGAAGGCACAGACGAACTCAAGTTCATCATTGAATACGCTAAGCAGGTGGGTTTTTGTGTCGACATTGGCCTGCGTGCGAAATTGTATGCGAAGGGTTCAGGGCTTTGGGAAAAGTCATCTGGCACAGAGAGTAAATTTGGCCTCAGCTCGGTTGAAATGATGGAAGCACTCTGGCTCATCGAAGAAGCTGGCCTGAAGAATTCGCTCGCGATGGTTCATTATCACATTGGATCTCAGATCACAGAGATCAAACGTGTAAAGAACGCCATGAAAGAAGCAAGCCGTGTATTCTCTAAAATTTATAAGAATGGCTTTAATCTTCGCTTTCTCAACATAGGTGGTGGAATCGGTGTTGACTATGACGGCTCAAAAACAAGCTTTTATGCGAGTGCAAACTACACTCTCCAAGAGTTCGCCAACGACGTTGTTTACATTGTTCAGGAAGTGTGTCGCTCTGAGGACTGCCCTCCTCCAACCATCGTCAGTGAAAGTGGACGGGCTGTTGCAGCGTTTCACGCTGTGCTGGTGACTGATGTTCGCGAAGTCGAAAAAATGGGTGGAGATATTCAAGAGATTAAAGTTGCCGAAGAAGATCACAAACTTCTGCACGACATGATGAATATTGTTAACCAAATGAATAGCAAGAACTACGTCGAGTTTTATCATGACTCGATTGAATATCGAGACGAATTATTTACGTTATTTGGCTTGGGTTACCTGGGTCTTGAAGCACGAGCTAAGGCCGAGGTGATGGTCAATGAGATTGCTAACAAGGCACTTCATTATCACGCGCTTTCCGGTGTTCAGCTGGAAGAGTTTGAAGATCTCGCGAAAAGCCGAACGAGCAAATACCTGGCAAACTTTTCTATATTTCAGTCGATTCCGGATTCATGGAGTATTGAGCAACTCTTTCCCGTGATGCCACTCACTCGTCTTAATGAGCGTGCAAGCAAAACGGGCGTCATCATGGACATCACTTGCGACTCTGATGGCTGCCTCGACAAATTTGTTGACAAAAGAGACGTGAAACCATCGCTTGAGTTGCATGTGCCGCAGTCCGACACGCCCTACCACATTGGTTTTTTCCTCGTGGGTGCCTATCAGGAAGCTCTAGGTAACAACCACAACTTGTTTGGTGCCGTGAATGAATTGATTGTGACAATCGCAGCTGATGGTCAGATTGAGGCGCTTGAAGAAGTTAAGGGCGAAGATGTGGGCGAATTGCTGAGAGCAATGAACTACACTGACGAAGGTATTACCGCTGGGTACTCGCAGCAGCTTGAAAAACGAGTAGCATCTGGTCAACTTTCAAAGTCTGATGCAGACCAGATTTTTTCTCAGGTGAAAGGGTATTTCGGGGAATACCCCTACTTACTTGTCAAAAGTAGACTTGAAATTATCGGTTGAGCATTTGTTCCTGTGTTGATGTGCTCCCACTGTATTGCCATAGTCCGAAGGCTAGTTTTTGGGCGGCTGGTTGAGATTTTCTTTTTTGTTTTCAGTGTCTAATCAGCATAATGTTTCTTTCCCTCATGCACTACCCCGAGCGTTCCGATACGTTCGGGGTTGTCTGGGGGAGACCAAAAGATGGGCCATACGGATTTGCACGCGTTGAACCTGAGGAGGTTCTGGGCTTTGGCAGCTGCCGCTCTGGTAGTGGTATCGTGCAGCCCCTCTTCGAAAAGAATCCCATCTCCGAGGGTGCGCGGAGCCGCGGCTCAGCCCTGTCCCAACTCAGCAAATAATACAACGACCAAATCTGTGAATGATGGATCTGCACTGAATCTAGACCCCACATTTGCTCAGGGAGCGATACTACGCAAAGCCGGGGGTTACATTCTGACTGAGGGTTTTGGGATAGAGACTGGATTAGATAGCCATAAATCACGCATTACATTTAGTAGTGGTGCAAAAGAAATCATAGGAAATCCGAAAGGACTCATCGAAGTTCTGAACATACCAGCATGCACTGAAGGTCGACCAGCAATTGACAAAGAAACTCTCGAGCGTTGTTTGAGCCGCGCAAGCTGGGAGGAGTTGAATAGCATCAAAGAGAAAGAAACTTATACGAAGATATTGAACTCGCCTTGGTCTCCGCGAAAGATTTTTAAACAGTGCACAGCCTCGGTCACGATTGATGATCACGACTTCGGGGACAAACTTGCATTAGACAAAACCTCTGGTTTTCAACGTTTGAGAGTGTGGACTGCTGAGCATTGTTACCAACAATCTTATGCAAAATCAGTTCATCTTTTTTTACCGACAGCAGGTGTGATCGACAAAACTGTGAGTGGAAGCAATTACATCTCGCTCCCGCTCCACAGCGTCGACGGTATTGAGTTTAGCCGTTCAGTCGTGACAAAGAATGGTGGTGGCGGGCGCAGAAACGATCCGAATTTGGATAAAAAAATGTTTATTTTGAGGAGCATGGACGGACGCTCCGCTGATACGTATCAAACTACAATTCTGAACGGCTGTTTGTTGAAAGGCAGGTCACCTGACCCCAACAGTCCGTTCAGCAAATCCAAATACATTGACTGTTTTTCAAATGCAGACCTCGCTACGTTCAAAGCAGGTGTCGATCTCGGAAGGTTAGACGAGGTATTTAATGAATCAATTCCCCCAAAGCAATTGTCCGATGTGCGACGGACTTTGCTTAAGAGTATCGTGGAGATTGAAAAAAAGAGATTTGAATTGATCAGGGCTGCCGAAAAACGAAGCGAGTCGTTCCGATTGACGGATCAGCTTGTAAAAGATTTTTTGTTCAACATTCTTTCCAGAGTTCTGATCGCGGTGTTGGGTGAACTGGACGATGTTTTTGGACTGTCTGCGTTATTTGTTTCACAGATGGATGGTATTTCACAGGCTCGTAGACTTGAAGCAATTCAATACGAGAAGACTAAATTCAATATTGAAAATCCTGAAGCTCTCGGTTCGTTCAAAGATGATCTCTCCTCAGGCACGAGAGCATTTTCAGGCAACCTCATAGATTCCGTCTCGTGTCTCTTCGGAGGTGTACTTTCCTGCAATCAAGGAACAATGGATCCGCCTTCGACTGCTAAACTTGAGGAAGACTTTGGCGGGGTGCGTAGCACTGGGGGGCTCCTTGAACGTTTGAAGTTAAAAACAAAAATAAAGCTTAACCTAGCAAAGATTATAGTGTCGATTATGAACTCCAAAATGAATGACAAGCATCCGCTGAAGGTTTTGCCAACCGATGATGAAGTGCAAGTAAGCAACAAGTTGGGCGCTGTTTGGACGCGGCTGTTGTTTGAGTCAAGTCTGATGCAAAGTGAACCTTTTGCCGACGCTCCGGGGTACGCTGAAATAGCAGAGTCTTTACAGGATGTTATAACTTTATTATGTCCATCCTCTGGTGCTGTTGACGCAGTGTTCCCCGTGTTTATGAATCGGGAGATAAGTGAAAGTCCAATAAACGGAAGAAAGACGTTTTGGCAATTTGGACTTCTAGGACCGGGAACACTCAATATTATGCCGATCGTTGGGACCAAAGTGTCCAGCGATGTTGGCTTCAAAGGTAGTCTCTGTGAGAAGAGAGCGAAGATTTATCCGTCTCCAATCGATTTTGCGAACGCTTTGGTACCAAGTGGTATAACCACTTTGCCGCGGGAAACGATAGTTGCCATTGATGTGGATAAAGAACTCTTATGTCTCCCAATTGCAGGGCCTAACGAAGGCGAATTTATTGAGAATCCTAATTGTACGTTGGAACAATTCAAGCAAGCAGCAATCAAATTCATGGGACGCCGTGTCGTTTATAAATTTGAAGGCGCAACGCAAAGGCCTACCAACGTCCTTGGTCCAACCGACAGTGGCACATTGTGGACACTTATGGGACTCCCTGCATTTGCTCTCACGTCGCACAATGGTGAACTCATCAACGGTGTCGTGTTTGATCAAATCCCCGACATCAACACCATCGACCCCGACCAAGCGGCACCTGCCACAGACGCTCAGGGCAATCCTGTCGGAACCTGCAATTGAGCTGACTAACTTTTGTACAGTTGTCTGATGCGCATGCGAGGTCACGCATGCGGTACAATTCATTATTCGAGTCATTTCTTGAATTTCAGCCAGACATTTTGTCCTAAACATTCTGGCCTGAGTTTTGCTCTGGTCTTCCCGACTGACTGTGGGGAGGGTTTTCAATGGTTAAAGGTCGCAAAATAATTCGCTCAGGAATCGCAGTTGCTGCGGTGCTGGGGACAATCAGTTGTGCGAAGAAAACCACTCATCAGGACTCAGAGGTGATGTGGTATCAGTCGAGTTCATCTAATCCAGTGAAAGTGAAGGACGCACTCTCAGCAACAATCGCTTTTCAGGTAAATCTGACGACCAACCGTGTCACTCTGTTTAAAAAAGGTGTGGCCTTAGACCAGTGGAACATTGCTTCAGGTGACACATCGGGTGCATACCACCGCGGCATATCCCAATACACACCCACAGGTATATTCAACGTTGAAGATATTCAGATGTGTCCCGCATGGTATCCGCGCAGTCCGGTGAATCCTGCGACCGGAAGAGTCGTGACATCGGAGGCTGAGCGGGCAGCAGTTTTTGCGCGCAACCCATCTCTCTATGGCGCATGTGGTGCCAACAATCCATTGGGCAGATACGCGCTCTGGTTCAACGGCGCATATGGTCTGCATGGAAACTCGAATGAAAGTATTCTTGAACTGCCCACCGCAGCGCAACGCCGCGTTTCCGGCGGTTGCGTTCGAAATCCTAATGCGAAAATCAAACAGGCATTTCATACCGTGCTTGACTCTTTCGATTCGCTGGCAGCATTTAGTGGAACAGTTGCTGCTCACGAGGCGAAAGGTTCCCAGGCGCGCTCGACAATCACAAAATCTGTTTCGAGTCTCGATATGAAAGTGATTGTTGGCTATTGGAATACGGATCCCTCTCTTGTGCCACAAGGGGGAGACGATGTTGTAGAAATCTTACCAGTGGAGCGTCCTGATGTTGTGACACAGCCTGTTCTTCCTGAGCAGACGACACAACCCGCAGATCAACCGACGCCAGTTCCACTTCCTACTGTGGCACCGCCTCCAGCTCAGACAAATCTTGAGTTTGTGCCTGGAAAAAAATTCTGCAACATAGGCTCCGTTGACCCTGACAAAAACATAGCTCCGGTGTTTGCTAGCGTTCCAAATCCGTCGGCTGTTGTCTCTTCATTCTATAGACTCGACTGGCCCGTTACAGTGTATGGTGAAGTAAAAGGGACGAGCTTTGTCAAAGTGAACCGAGGTTATCTCGATAAGAAGTATCTAGTGCGATGCGCTGCAGCTGAATAATCTGTGTTGGTTGCCGAGAGTAACAATTGCTGGCAAGTTGATGTGAAGTTAATTCATGTCAACTTGCTTTTTCAATTGTCTCGGGGTGGCGCACATGAGCCTTCGCACATCATTTTTTCTGAAGAGTACTCTCACTGCTGTATTATGTGTTCAGGCCATTCAGTCTGGAGCTGCATTTGCACAGGACAACGGCGATGAACAGGCGCCAGCTGCAAGTGAGGAAGCCACCGAGGCACCTGAGTCGCAAGCGCCAAGTCCTGACAACTCATCACGTCTTCTTTTAAAGAAGAAGAAAAAATCAGTTTTAACTGATAAAAAGGGCCAGGTCCGAGAGCCTAAAGAATCTCCGTCCATTTTCTTTCCACACTGGCAACCAGAGGAACTCAAAGTGTCAGTGCGTCCTGTCATTGGACTTCGTTTCCTAAAAGATTCAGCTTCAGGCACCTTTGTTTCTCAGGGTGAGGTGGGCGGATACGCTCAAGTTGTTGGAATTCCTTTGGTACAGGGAAACCCCGGCGCTCAGATCGCTCCCGAATTTGGCTTTGCCGTGGGGCAGGCGAGTGTTGCGCGGAGAATTCTTGAAACCGATTTTAAAAAGTATGAGCGGGTTTGGGGTGGAGCTGAACTCCCTGTGTATTACAAGTTTTTACGCCAGTCTTTCAGATACCGTCTGGGTGTCGTGAGCGGTGGGCCGCTGCCTGAAGTGCGCCGCTCCATGTTCCAAAGTGATTCGGGTGTCGCCATTATCCCGCATGTTTCAGTTCACTACACACTGACTGTGGAAAACTCTGAAGTAAAAACCAGCTCTAGTCCAACTCAGAATCTCGAAACGTATGACCATTGGATCACGGGTCGCTTTGGGACTAAAACTTTCAACTTCTTTATTCATGCCGGACCGGGGTTCACGACTTCATCTCAAGAGAGCGAAGGAACAAGCGGCACTCTGACTCAGTCTGAAACATATCTCTTAGCTCGCACCGGTGCTGATCTCATTCCGAAGTTTGGACTTGAGGGCACTGCGAAATATGTGATTTCCTCTGAAACAGATCAAAACTTCAGGGATCCAGGGGTGCGCTCGCCACTCGAAGAACTCGGTGCTGGCGCTGACCAATTGAGTTTCCCTGAAGATAGTCTTCATGCATCGGTTTTTTTCGGCTTCAAAAAGCTGTTCGTGGGCTTCGGTGTCGGCTACACCTACTCACTTAAAATTCTCAACATGAGTGAGCGTGACGGCACGAAGCGCGAACGCACCACCTCGAACGGTGTTGGAATTGTTGGCAACTTCGAGTTTTGAGCAGGAATGCTGGAACGATTTGATTCGCGCGACTCAGTCAAGCCGCTGACGCTATAATCACATGAGTGAGTATTTTTCCTGACAGGCGAGTGCTCTACAGTGTTCCTCGGTTGCAAATGGAGGGGTGTGTCCGTGGCTGGTAAAGAAAGCTCAACACTTCAGCAGATTAAAAAATATCCTGGTCAAAAAGTGAAGCTTGCGGTGACCGACATCGACGGTGTGCTTCGGGGCAAAGTGGTGCATATGAAGAAGTTTGAGTCGATAGCTAAAAGTGGGCTCGGCTTTTGCAATGTGGTGTTTGGCTGGGACTCAAGCGACGTCTGTTACGACAATGTTTCCTATACGGGGTGGCACAGTGGTTATCCTGACGCGCAAGTCGCTCTTGACCTGAACACCTATCGTGCAATTCCATGGGATAACGACATGCCGTTTGTGCTGGGCGACTTTTGGAATTCAGCCGGCCATCCCCTGCCGATTTGCCCTAGGAATTTGTTAAAGACAGTCCGCACACGTGCTGAAAAGCAAGGTTATAAAGCCGTTTTCAGTCAGGAGTTTGAGTGGTTCAACTTTATCGAGAGTTCGGAAACCCTTCACAGCAAAGGCTTTCGTGACCCTGAGCCGCTTTCAAAGGGCATGTTTGGATATTCACTTCTGCGCCCAATGCAGAGCAATGGCTTTTTTAATGACATTTTTGACCTCATGAACAAATACAATGTTCCAGTAGAGGGTCTTCATACGGAAACAGGACCGGGCGTGTATGAGGCTGCCATTCTATACAGCGATATACTCGAAGCAGCCGATAGAGCGGTCCTCTTTAAGGCGGGGATCAAAGAGATTGGCAGCCTTCACGGAGTGACTCCCACCTTTATGGCAAAGTGGAACTCATCACTTCCAGGTAGCTCTGGGCATGTTCACCAGAGTCTGTGGAAAAATGGGAAGAATTGTTTTTTCGATTCAAAAGCGCCAGATCGTATGAGTGAAACAATGAAACACTATTTAGCCGGTGTTTTGCATTGTTTGCCGCACATCACACCTATGTACGCTCCGAACATCAACAGCTACAAACGCTTGGTTGAGGGGGCATGGGCGCCAACTACGCTGACGTGGGGTATCGATAACAGAACAACTGCCGTTCGCGTGTTGCCGGGTTCTGAGACTGCAACACGAATTGAGCTCAGAGTGGTAGGGGCAGATGCCAATCCCTATTTGGCTATGGCTGCTGCTCTCGCATCTGGACTTTATGGGATCAAAAACAAGCTTCCTCTTAAAACGAAGCCCACGAAGGGCAATGGCTACTCTGTTAAGGATGCAGGAGTTTTGCCTCGAGATTTGCAGCATGC
>JBEAPS010000039.1:0-7692 GCA_041164285.1 Pseudomonadota bacterium | reverse complement strand
TTGCCAATAATGTAAGCGTGCCCTCTCTATCTCTTCGGCGGCCACTCGTTGCTCCTGTAGACTGAGTCGCTGTGTTTCTAGAGAGCGTATGTCGTTTTCAATCTGATCCTTTCCGCCGTTGAAGACATTGGATCTGATCTCAATCCCAAGTGTGGGTTGAAAGATCTTGCTTGTTTGACTGTTCTTAAAGCTATCAAGTGAGCTCTCTACCCCAAGAGAAGGCCAAAAGGACCGCTGCAGGTAGCCTTCGCGTTGTCTTGATGCCTCCATTTCATGCCTCATTGCCTTCACTTTTTGGTTTTTGGCAACCAGCAGGTTTTTGAGATTGTGCGACGTTATCTCAACACTTTGCGCAGCGAGTGCCACAGAGACAGGCAGCGACATTGCAAGTGCAAGGCTCAAAGGTCTTGCCAACATGTTGGTTAGCCTCACTTTCTTGGTTCAATTGTGAATGTGAGCTCATAGGGCTGTTTGGCTTTTATGTCTGTTACTTTCAGTTTGAGGGTGTAGCGGTGTACTCCCTTGGCGTCATAGTGACCTTCGAAAAAAGTGTCCTGAGCCGTCATGGCTATCGTTTCCGCTTTTTTGGTTCGTGGCATCAGAGCGCTCGCCTCAATCTTATAGTCTTTGGCTGAGGCTGCTTTCAATTCTTTATCATAGACATATATTTTTATAGACTTTCCCTTATAAACAACTTCAAGTCTTGATTCATCAAGTGCCTTGATCACACCACCCTTGGGGGCTTTGAGGGTTGTTGGAGCGTCGTGGTTGTGGCCTTCATGAGCAAAACTGTTCACACCCGACATTCCGCACAGAATTGTTGCCATGACCAATAATCGTTTCATTCCCATTCTCCTTAAATTGAGAGAGAGCTTCAGACTCTCTCCTGTTGAGTTTCAAAGGTTATGTGTGTCTGTGCAGCCTTTTGCCCAAAGCGGTAAAAGAGTGATGGTGTAACAATGATGTCGAGCAACGTTGAGCTCAGTAGGCCTCCCACAATCACAACAGCCACGGGGTGTAAAATCTCACTGCCCGGCTGTCCTTTTGCAAATAGGAGCGGGAGTAGAGCAAGAGAGGCAACAAAAGCAGTCATCATCACCGGCACAAGCCGTTCTTGAGAGCCGCGTATTATCATCTCTAGGCTGAATTTTTCGTGCTCATACTTCATCAGATGGAGGTAGTGCGAAATCATCATAATAGAATTGCGGGACGCAACTCCACAAAGCGTGATGAAGCCAACAAGACTCGCGACTGTGATCGATCTGTCGGTTAAATACAGAAGAATTATTCCACCTATGAAAGCTAACGGAATGGTTGCCATGATTTGTGCAGCAATTGCTTTCGAATGAAAGTGGCTAACGAGAATCAGTGCAATGCCAATCAAAGAAATGATGCCAAAGAAAAGGATCTTTTTTGTTGCAGATTGTTGATTTTCAAATTGTCCACCGTAGACAACATAGTAACCCTCAGGAAGGATGACCTTTTCTTTGATGACCTTTTGAACCTCTTGAACTAAGCTACCGAGGTCACGGCCGCTCACGTTTGCACTGATGATAATCCGCCGTTGGCCATTTTCTCTATTGATTTCGTTTGGACCAGTCGTTTCATAAACATCTGCCACTTGCTCAAGCAGAACTTTCTGGCCATTGGGCATGATCTTTATTACGGTTTGCTGCATTTTTTCGATACTTGCTCTTGAGCTTTCATCGAACTGAAAAAACACATCGTATTGTCTGGACTGCTCTAAAACTTGTGCGACAGCCTCTCCATTGAACGCAGCCTCCAAGAGTTTGGTTATTTCTCCTGGGCTGAGTCCAAACTTAGCTGCTTCCTCTCTTAAAACATAGACTTTAACCTGTGGGATGAGTCCTTGCTCTTCAACGCGCAGATCAACAAGTCCGTTCGTTGTCGATATGGCCGACTCTACCTCAAGTGCTTTTTCGCGGAGCGTCGTCAGATCAGGTCCAAAAATCTTGATGGCAAGAGCTGCATTAACACCAGAGAGCATGTGATCAATGAGGTGCGAGATTGGCTGTCCAACATTGACTCCAACACTTGGAAACTCGGTTTTTAGCTTTGCTCGGATTTCGTTGAGGACTTCTTCCCGCTGACGGCCATAGTCATGAAAATCAACATCAATTTCGCTCACGTGAACTCCGGCAGCGTGCTCATCGAGTTCTGCTCGACCTGTTCTCCTGGAAATCGATTTCACCTCCGGAGTTTGAAGCATAATGCTCTCAGCACGGGCTCCAATCTTGTTGGATTCTGGCAGACTAATACCGGGAGGCGCAATGAGGGCAATCATGGCCGTCCCCTCGTTGAACTTTGGAAGGAAGTCTCGCCCCATCAATGGAAGCAGTGCGATTGACCCAATAAAAAGTGTTGTTGCTCCGGTGAGTACGAGCGCGCTTCTTGGGAGTGTCCATTCCAATACCGCTCGGTCAATTTTCTTAAGCCAGCTCACGAATCGCGTATCTCCATGCGCCTTGGCCTTTCCTTTGAGAAAGAAGGAGCAAAGCACTGGTGTTAAGGTGAGTGAAACGATCAGTGATGCTGTGAGTGCTGTCAGATAAGCGATCCCCAATGGGGCAAAGAGGCGTCCTTCGAGCCCGTCCAAGTTGAATAAGGGTAAAAAGACGAGCGCAATAATGATGGTTGCAAGGACAATTGAGTTTCTGACCTCACTCGAGGCATCAAATATCACCTTCAAATTCGATCTCGGCTTCGTGCGTTTTGCATTTTCCTTCAGTCGTCTGAAGACATTTTCAACGTCGACTATGGAATCATCGACGAGTTCGCCGATTGCAATGGCAAGTCCACCGAGAGTCATTGTATTTACGCTGAGGCCAAAGTTCCGAAAGACGATTGCTGTCACGAGAAAGGAAATTGGAATTGCAGTGAGGGTTATGGCCGACATTCTGAGGTTTGCAAGAAAAATGAAAAGAACGACAAAAACCAGCACAGTCCCTAATTTCAGCTTACCGGTGATTCCTTGAATTGAGGCCTGGATGAAATTTGCCTGCTTGAAAACGTCAGGGTTGACAATCAGACCTTGAGGAAGTGAAGGCCTCAGCTCTTCAATTGCCGCACCCACTGCTTCAGTGATGGACACAGTGTCAGCGCCGGGTTGCTTTTGAATCGTCATCACGACAGACGGCCTTCCGTTGTAGCTACCATCCCCACGCTTCAACCTTGGAGCTTCAACGACTTCTGCGATATCGCCAACAAGGATGGGACGGCCGAAGTGAAGTCCCACCAAGGTGTTTTTAATATCATCCGTTGTTTCGACAACTCCAATATTTCTGACTAGATACTCCTGTCCGTTCTTCTCAATAAAACCTCCAGTTGTGTTTTGACTGACCTGAGCAAGCTCTTTGTCAACCTGCTCTATCGAAAGCTGGTAGCGATTCATTTTCTCGGCTGATACGAGTATCTGATACTGCTTCAATCCACCGCCGATTGAAATTACCTGTGCGACGCCAGGTATTGTCATAAGGCGCGGTCGAATCACCCACTCTGCAATACTTCGAACATCCATAGGATTTACTGAACCATCATCAGAGTAAACTGCGATCTGTTGAATCTGACCCATTAAGGACCCGACCGGTCCCATAATTGGGTTGACATCGTTGGGTAAGCGTTCCTTTGCCAGATTGAGTTTTTCCTGCACGAGTTGTCGGTTTCGGTAGATATCTGTGCCCCAGTTAAATTCAACATAGATAGCTGATAGCCCAATTCCTGATTGCGATCGGATGCGATCCACCCCTGGAAGCCCATTCAGCAATGACTCGATTGGAAATGTGACCCGTGTCTCCACTTCCTCGGGAGCCATACCGTGAGATTCGGTCATGACGGTTACCGTTGGCTTTGTGATGTCTGGAAAAACGTCAATCGGTAGATTGCGCACTGTGAGAGCGCCATACACTATGATGAGTGAAGTGGCTGCGACCACAAGCAGACGATGATTGAGTGCAAATCTTATAATAGAGTTAAGCAAATTAGCCCCCGAATATCTAAAAAACTTAATTTTTAAATGAACTTATCCCTGATGGACTTTGGCGAGATTTGCGTTCAGCCTTGGAAGTTCTGTATCCGCCTTTCTCGCAAACTGGAGAGTTTGCCAGCTCCCAGTTCCCGCTTTTGCGAATGTATCGGGGTGCAGCACAGAACAGAGTGTTGGCTGACTCAGGGGCTGAGTTGTTTGCTAAATCCTGCTGGTTGACCTTGAGTTTTGTAGTCAATCTTTCTGGGGCATATTCGATTGATTTTTGATTATTTGTGACTGCACCTGAGGATTGCGCTGAGGCTGATTGGGGTGCGACGGTTGTGAGATTCGAGGCGATGAGGAAAAGGAGAAATAGATTGTGATGCATCTTCATTTGAGTCATGCCTTTCTTGCCGCACTCGATTGCTATGTGCTGGAAAGAGCCATAGCCGAGCGGTTCATTTTTGAATTATGATTTTGTAATGAATGGAGTTTGAAGCTTGCGGTATCTCAAATTGTCAATCGAAAGGAACTTATTGCAGTTAGGGATGCTTGAGTCACCATTGGTTGATGAAGATTTGAATTTTGAGGTTGAGGTAAACACAGCATAGCTTCGAGCAAACTGTGCTGCCACTCGTAGCTCTCGAAGCATAGCTTCAAGAATGAAATGAAACCCTTTTCGAGCTCATCATGCATACGCTGTAAGGACCGCGTCGGTGTGGCTTCCTGCAATTCGAGACAGAGCTCATTTTCTTGGCAGTGGATAAAGTCGGAATTCAGACTCGAGGTAATGACCAAAATTTGGCTATGTTTAGTGTGTGGTTCGAAAGATGATTCACTGACTTGGCTGCCTGCCTCTTGCTGACAGTCAGATGTGTCATGGTAGGGGGTGTGCGCCCGTGCCAACAAAAAAGCAAGCGACAGGATGACCATGGTCAACCAGTAGCAGGAGGCGAACTTTTTTTGATTGCGTAGCTTCCACATCATTTCTAGCCTTACGCTTTGTTTTTGCACTTGTGTAGTCTCGACTGAACTTCGTGTTTTTGTCAAGGGCGTTTCTGGGTGGGAGCTGACTTTCTATAAATAACACACGACGCCTCGTGAGGGATTGGAATGAATCAACCTTCATGAGGAGCCGTGTCTTAGAGGGCTCTGTGGACAAGACTCTGGCATAGGTATTTCGAAGTGAACTACTTTACTGGGGCGATAGATGGATCCTTGTCTAGTTCTGCGATGTCATTTCCTTTTCCAAATTTTGGAAGAAGCCCGCGTTTTTGGAGCGAGATTCGAATAACGTTGGGGTAAAAGTCGGTCGTTTTGGCAGTAAACTTTCCGAACTTTTCAAGCAAATTGTATCGTGCTCCTGCATCGATTGCGGCGACAGCCTCTGTGGTGCAGTTGAAGAATATGGTGTGGTACATGGTGGATGTTCCCGCATTTTCACTCTTTTGAACATACTTATCCAGAATCGCGGTAAGTTCAATTGAGTTGAGATTGAGTTTCCATTGTTCGACACGATGCTTTTGTTTCACGATCATATGCTGATATTTATCTTCGAGTGTGGAAATACGGTGGATTGCCGCAAAATGATCTTCCATTCCTCTAAACAAGTCATACTTGTATCCGGGGTCACCAATTGCCTCGACGCTGAGTATAAGATCCTGAGCTTTAACAACTTTTGTTAGCTCTTTTTTCGATTGAGACACGAGGGTGACCGGCGATCCTTCTTCGAACTTTAAACGCAGCTGTGTGTGGCCTGCTGGAACAATTGCCGGAAAGTATTCGAGTTGGAATATTCCTGTCTTAATTTTATTTCGTGGTATGTGAGCTACGTAATATTCGCCCAAATGTGACACATTGGCTACGGTCAGATATTCATCCGTGGAACCGCCAAACTCCTTCGCTTCGCTTTGAGTCAGTCGTTTCACTGGGCGACCGACACGTGAATCGAGGCAGTATCCCGCACGTGGGCCCTTAACGAGTCTTGTCCTTGGCTCGAAACGGTCTTCACTATCAAAAACGCAATCGTCTTCTGACACGTCAGCCGCTGTAGCGTCTTGCTGAAGTTCTGCTGTTGAACTGGGGAAATTCGAGCACGCTGCAAGTGCGATGGACAAGAAGGGAATGAACTTCATTGAAATACTCCTCTTTACGCTTTGAATCGGCTTGCAAAAACGAGCTGCCTCCGCCTTGGTGAGCAAGAAATAAGCCAGATGAATGCCGGGTTTTATGTTGTGAATTCTGATACCTCCTGAAGGGTGTGTGTCTATGGAGTCGACACCCGACTCTTTGGCGCATTTCATTTTCATTTGGCTTTCTGTAGTCTTGTCGTCAATCGACGAAATTAGGAGGCGCAGTCATGACGAACTCACGGATCAAGGAGCTGGCCCCAGACGTGGGTTTGCTCGTTCTTCGGCTTTTTTTTGGAATCTCAATGGCGCTCGCGCACGGTTTGCCCAAGCTGCAACGATTCTCTGAGTTGCAGACCAGTTTCCCTGACCCCCTTGGTATGGGTAGTCTGCTCTCGTTGTCTCTCGCGATTTTTGCGGAACTTGCGTGTGCATTAGCAGTAGCGCTGGGTTTTTTATTTCGACTTTCGCTCCTGCCGCTGATTATTACAATGGTGGTAGCTGCGTTTATCGTGCATGGTCACGACCCATTCAATAAACAAGAACTCGCTTTAGCGTATCTCACTGTTTATGTTGCACTCATCTTCGCGGGTCCGGGGCGCTTCTCAGTGGATAGCCTACGTCAGCGCTAGGAATATAGGGTGATTCTGAATCAATTCACATCGGTTCTGCAAAGTGATGCGTATTGAGAGTTTCGAACAATCATCCCATTGCCCGAAATCACTGCTCCAAGTGGATCCCCCATAGTTCGAACGACGATTCCAAGACGCCTTTCAAGCACGTTAGAAAGTCCAGAAAGAAGAGCCCCACCACCAGACAACCAAACTCCAGTCTCAAGGACGTCGCTCACAAGTTCAGGATCAGCTCCTTCGAGTACCTTGAGTATGAGGTTTTCAATCCTGAGTACGTATGCTTCGATGGGTCTAGGAAAATTTACCAAGCTTTGCCGGTCGTAGAGTGCGAGCAATTCACCTCAGTCAGCCTTCACAACCCCGCTTTTGCGTCAGCCGTCGTCTGACCTGGTGCTCGATTTTGCCTTTTGGAAGTGCAACCCGCCCAAATCTCCACCCATCCCGAGGTACATGGGTCAAAAACGGCAAACACCCGCCGTCCGCGGCCAGTTTGGATAACTGAACCAAGCGGGGGTGTATTAAGTTTTTTCGGATGTGGTGGAAGGGGCCTTCGTTAGTCCGGCCAGCCGTAGTCGACATCTGCTCCCGACCAGTCGTTGTTATTGTCGCAATCAAGCAACTGGCGGGAGCGGGCTGGTGCGATGGGACGAGCCCGCACAGGGAGACCCAATGCGCGCAGCGTTGTTGTGATGGTGGGTTGATCAAACACAACGCCCACGAGTTTCATGCACCCGCCGCATTTGTTGCATTTGAGCACGTCGATTTTGAAAGTGCGTTTGAGAAGCTGTGCCCAGGAGATGCGTTTTGTTTGTCTGGTAAATATCTCCGGTGCGCTGAGCGGCAGGAAAAATCCAAAAAATTGATAACGTTTGACATTCGCATCGTTTGGAGTGAAATTCTAGGCTTTGCTGCAACACAAAACGCGGGGTTCATGTTGTGCTGAAGG
>JBEAPS010000038.1:0-3787 GCA_041164285.1 Pseudomonadota bacterium | reverse complement strand
TCAAGACTGATTCAAGTGATAAATTTACTGAAACAATCTGGCGCTAATGAAAACTTAACTTTAGCTGCGGTAGCTCTCCGCCTAGGGTACGCAGTGCGCTCCGAAGGGCGCTGGATGGACTACAATGAGATAGCTGGTTACGCTAAAGGACTTTTTAAGCGCTACGAGGTGAAAAGGCGCAACCCTAATCAAGCGGAAGCAAGCAATTTATGGAACACTTCCGAATCACGCTATTACACTCCGAATGAGCTTTCTCAACTGAAGGCCGCAGGCCACGACCTCTCATTGCTCAATCCATTAGCAACAGGTGCTTACTGGAACAACTCTGATATCCAACAACAGACCATGGCGCAGACCTATCAAACGGAATCGCCACTCTATGGCGGCAATGCATTTGTATTTCCCAAGGATGGCGTAACCGTAGAATTTGATGAGGTGAAACGCGCACAGAGCAGGCCAAAGTTTTCAGTGAAATGGAAACACAATGGGCAAAAGCTCAAGTTCAAACTCAAATTTTTGAGTGAAACCCACAGCGAAGTGACCGCCGCAACACTACTCTCAGCACTGGGCTTCAATACAGACCCGTCCATGCGCGTAAACAATGTAAAGGTCAGGTTCAAAAAGGGCGAAAAACAAATATTTCATCGCGACTTGGAAAGCTACTATAGCTTTTGGGAAATGCAGCAGGCCATCATTGAAGAAGGCATCGACGAAGAAGGCGAATATTTTGTTCTGAAAGAGGCGCTTCTTGAAGCTCGTTCTGACGATCTGGTGCGGGTAGGCGCATGGTCATACACAAAGTCTGGACACCCCGACGCAAGAGAAGTACGCGCTTTACCGGTGTTCATGGCGTGGATTGCAAACAACGACATGAAAGAGTCGGAACAAAACAAGCTCGTTCTCAACATGAATTCATCCATTGAAGATCTCAACTTTGTTTCGAGCGATTTAGGATGGGCATTTGGTAGTTTTTTGATGCCTGAAACCCCGACTTGGTTTAAGTGGAATGTCATTAAAGATCAACGGCGCGATTCGGTTTCGTTCAACTATGTGACTTGGCGCTACTCAAATCTATTTCAATACACAACTTGGGACGACGCACGCTGGATGATCCGTCAAATAGCTCAACTCAGCGCTGAGCAGATCCGTAAGGCTGTTGTTGCTGGACAGTGGGAAACCAAGATTGAGAAAATTCTTATTGAAAAATTGATAGCGCGGCGCAATCAGCTCGTACGTGTCTTTGAACTTGCAAGCGAGTATGAAGAGCTTTCCGTTGACTTCACTGTTGCACCGTCCGACGCTGAAACTGAGGCGCTGGGCGCAAGCATTGGCGAGCCTGGCAACACGCGCCTACATGACTTGGTTAAATCTATGAGCCAGCCCATGTTCGAATACATCGGGCCCTCGCTCATGCGTATTCATACCACCGTGATCAACGCCGCACTCGATCGAGCTGTACAACCGATCACCGAAATTCGCTTCACAGGCGACGACCTCGCAGGGCTAGGCGTGCCCTTTGCCGCAGGCCTTATAGTCAAAATTCACCGCTCGATTGTTAGAAATGAACAGCCTCGGAACATGGGTGAACGCTTCCTCGTACATGATCAAATCGTACTTGGATGGACGCTGGGTGCAGATATCATTGGAGCTGATGCATCACTGACTTATTATCGCAGTTTCAATTTGGTACACCCTGTCAGACGGCAGAGCGAAGGCGTATTCAGTGCCTCATATCTTCCAACTCTTCTGATGCCCTACAGTCCCGGTTTGTTCAAACTGCCCAACAAGCACTCTCTCCTCATCGAAGACTACGTAGAAGGTCGTGGAACATTGAAGGTGTCAGGCTATACCCCCGTCACTCTGGAGGCAGGAGCAAGTCTTGCGCGCGTCTACCTGAAGCGCACTCTCATCAGTGATCGTGCAGACCAAAGAATTGATGTTTTGCTCGACAATTCGCATTACACGGAATTGAGTGCGCAGGTATCGGCAGCATTACAAATTGCATTCTTGAAGTTGAAGTTTCCGTTTTTCCAAGGTGCTCTGCGCAAAGGTACAATTGACCGAGAGGTGTGGAGCATTCCTGCCGATGCACCAGAGGCAAAACTGAGAGCTCGAACTGCACTCAATCTTATTGCTATGACAATGCGCACCGACGTTCTTCAGGGCATGGCGCAACGAACGAAAATTGATGCTGACTTCACAACCCGCAAATGGGGCTTCAATCTATTCAATTTGGTGAGGACGCTCGATAGCCAAAGCAAATACTTCATCGACGAAACTGATAGCAGTGAACCAAATCAGGTAGATCACAAATATCAGATTGAAAACATATCTGAAACGCTCTGGCAGTCTCCGATACTCGAAATCAACGAACGTGATACAGTAAAGACATTTTTTGTGGGCATACGTGAACCCTCAGGAGAACTTAAAGACAAGATTGTTGGTTTGAATTTAAGGCACTGGGACTCAGCAACGACGTCGCGAGAATTGTGCGACGACTCAGTGGTGCTCGCGCAAAAGGCGTCGGGCGACCCAAACTTTATTGTATTCTCGCCTGAGCTTCACACAAACAAAGATCAATGGGGTGCGGTGCTCACAATGATAGATGTGCTGCTCTACGAGTCCGGTATTGAGCGATTGCTCAGTGTCAACGAGACCGATTGGTGGGAAACATTCACTCGCTCAACGCGTATTCGCCCAACGCTTGGTCGATCGAGTGACCTGACAGCAGTTGAAAAACAACTCGTAGAGCATTTTAAGTCATTTCTGGCTAAACTCAACAAGGCTCGCCGAAGCACTAATGACCAGGACCAAGTATCTACAATGACACTTGCCTTTGACGAACTCGCGGTAAAAACAAGCCTCACGGCAGGACTCAAAGGTGATTTGATTGGAGTTGTGCTCTCTAAGCTTACGGAAGACGACTATTTTATCTCAGCAAAAATATCGTCGCCTATCTATAAGCAGAACATCTTCCCAATAGAAAAGCCCCTCATCAATAGACGAGGAACACTCAAATACAAAGACGCTCGACTGCATGACTTCACGTTGAATACGATCTCGGTTATTTACAATTTCTTTGATTCAGTCATTCCGATTGGCAGCACGGTGCCAAGCATGGATTACGAATACTGACTTATGGAAAGAACTCGCGGAAGTTGAATCGCTCGAGAGTGATGGGCTGTCCCCTTCCATCTAGACTCTCCAGTGAAGCGGGCAGATCGAAGGTTGACAGAGTTCTTCCTGTGACAGGATTCATTGTCCTGACAGAAAATTTATCCTCCAACCACGGTGTCGATTCATTGATATCAACAATTGATAAGGTATTTTGTGCCGGCAACCCGCTGCTTCCGACAAGCCCACGGGGACCGTTGCCAAGAGCACCAAGAGCCAATTGAACAGTGCCGTGCACGGAGCTCCAACCGAGCACTCGGCCGGGGTAAAAAGCATGATGATGACCACTCACGTATAAGTCGACTCTATTTCTATCAAAGAGCTCATACAGTTCACGAGAATCTGCTAAAATTTCTCCTACACGATCGCGCCCCGAAGCCACAGCCACTAAAGGCAAGTGGCCAACTACAATTCGTGCTGAAATAGAAGAGTCGAGCGCGAGTGCACTGAGCTGATCTTCAAGCCACAGCCTTTGAGTGCGCAACTCTGTTGCAGATGAGCCATCAATAAATACCACACCGGTGTTCGCAAAGCGGAGAGCATAGAAAAATGGGAAACCCTCACGGCTCAACCACTGAACATCAGGAGAATAAAAGTCTTTGTAATTCTGTTG
>JBEAPS010000037.1:0-4320 GCA_041164285.1 Pseudomonadota bacterium | reverse complement strand
TTTGAGCGCTTCGAATGAAGTTGTTTTACTCAGGAAAGTTCTCATGTTTGCGATGAGCGTTTCTGCATGTGTAGGATCACGGAATTCTGGACGCTCGTCAATCGTTGTGTAATCGATGTTTGGGTAATTTCCACTTCTCAAGAGAATGGCGTTGGCCAAGAGACTTTGAGCCACTCGATTTCTTAAACTCACAAATTCGGCAACTTCGCTTTCAGATACTCTTCCAGAAACTCCAGTGGGGCTGCTGTCCAGCGCCGTCTTAATTTTATCAAGCAGCTGCTCTGCTCGAACACTTTCGCGCGCTGAGAGGCCAAGTGAAGCAGGCACATCGTAGAGGCTGTGTATAGCGCGGTCGTCGGCAAACCAACTGAGAATTGCTGTATAGCGTTTGAAATCTTTAAGCACAGGCTGCCACACGAGGCGAACCTCTGGCCAGCAGAGAACTTCGGTTTGTGGGCCAGGTATCAGCCCCAAAGGTGAGCAGGGAACGACACGCGCGCTCACCAACATCCAGTCAGAAATATTGTTCTCACGCGAAACAGCGTCACCTACCGATGTGTTCAAATAGGAATCTTCGACTTGTCGAATGAGATGCTCGGGGAGTAGCGCTTGACGCATAGGAGCCGTGATCTGAGTTGCAAAGATTCGGTTGCGGCCCTCAGGTGAGAAAATGACCGCAAGGTCGCTTTTCTCTGGTTCCGCATAAGCGGCTTGAGAGGAAGTGGGAAAGAGGAGCGCAACCGACACAATAACACTGGCAAATGTTAAAACAGCGCAACGGTATTTTAATAAATATTTCAAAGATTCGAGCATAGTGACTACCTCAGCTTCGCGTCCCTAGCTGCCTTAGCGGTGCATTCAAGCGATGGCAATGAAAATTATATAAGTTCTTTATTTTGCTATTTTTTTGAGGTGTACGGCAAACAGCTTCATAATGATTCTGTGTGCTATGGCTTGAGTGCACAAGTAAATTGGCCATGGCAGAGCAGGAGTGAAGTCAATGACTGCTGAAAGTGCAATGTTTTGTTTATCCAAAACTCTAATCTCAAGTCGCCCTTGTTTGTTAGGTTGAGCCTTGTTGAGAATTCCACCCGTAATGAAAAGTAGAGCGCGGTTATTGTCACTTCTCTCTGGAACAAGTCGCAATGACAGGAGTGAGCTTTTGATACCGCGAAGGTGAAGACCTATGTGAAAGCCATCTGAGTTCTGAATTTTGATAACAGGGCGAAGGATGGCTGGAAGCCAAGTCAAATACTTCTCCAAAAGGTCGTGAGCATTCCAGCCAGGTGGACGAGGAAGTCGCTGAATTGAGATCACAGAACTCATTATTTGAATTGGGTTTCTGTCTTGGGCCTGAGACCCAGATATTTCAAGAGGGAGGCGAGGTAGCTCAGCTTGGTGCAACGCTGCAATGAGTGAGATCTTTTCTGGTTTCTGTGGGAAAAGAGGTGCAGAAACACCAGGTCGCATGTCAACAAGAAGACTTTGAATGAGAGGAGCGACAAGTTCTTTACTCTGACCTGAAATAACACTGACCCAGAGACTGGAGAGCCGCGTGCTAAACACAGGAATACCGATGAACACTCTGCGTAAACACATTTCATCGGCAGAACGCTCCATAAGTGACCTGTAGGATACAAGTTCTGGGCCACCCAAGTCGTATGCGCCTGGCTTCACTTTTGCTCCACTTAGACTCATGCGCAATGCATCGACAGTGTCTTTAAGCGAGATTGGGGAGCTGAGTTTTGCAGTCCAGGGTGGACAAACCATCAAAGGAAGTCTTTTCACTAGTTTCAAAAGGATTTGAGATGAAGAGCCTCCAGGACCTAAGACCAAGCCTGCTCTGAGGGCGACGAGTTCACTTCTTCTAGCGCTCAGAGCCAATTCAACTTCAAATCGACTTTGCAGATGTTCGGAAACGTATCCACTTGCAGGAAGAATACCACCAAGATAGATAATACGTCTTACATTGTTTGTATCACAAGCGCGTGAGAAATTGTCGGCAATAAATAAATCTAAATCCTTATATTGTCCTTGTGTTAGCCGCGCTGACGGCATCATACTATGGACCAAAAAATAAGCCGCATCAGCGCCTGTAAGTGCAGCTTCAGTTTGTTTCAAAGAAAACAGATTACATCGAACCCAGCACACTCCAGGAGACCGCTGATTGGGAATCGAATCGCCGGCATGCTCAGACCGGGTGAGTGCAATTACTTGACATGTTGAAGAGAGTTTTCGAATGAGATCCATACCCACAAAACCTGAGGCACCGGCAACAACCACTCTTTGAACTTCATTCTCTGCAACTTCCATTGTATTTCTCAGTAAGAAAGAAAGTCAGTTTTTAAGAAATATACAGTTTCTCCACTCTTGAACTTTTCACAACCTCCCTGCTCTACATCCGCAAGTAATTGTGCAGAAACGTGGCCTGAATTTGCTGGTGAAAGTTCGGCGTTGAGGCAGATTTCCACTTCATTAGGGATATCGCATTTCATTCTCTCGTCTAATATTTCATTGCTAGGTCTGTCGATGAGTTTGATAACGGTGCCCCAAACTCGAGTTTTCGAATTGGCGACCATTCGTCGCCCCATGCATTGATTTTGAGGGATAGGAGGTGGGATATCAATACGATCTTGAAAGGGCTGAATTTCAATAGGTGACTCTAACGGTTTATCGTTGCTATCAGTGTTTTGCTCTCGCAACACTTCCTGTTTGGGTTGGAGAGTTGGTTTCCGTTTGGCAGCCGATCGATTTGCAGAATTGGTTCGCAATAACACTTGATTTTTTGCGTTCTTCTGAGAGTCGGTTGGGAATGTTACTGGTTGTTTGACTTTGGACACCGTTGTTTCCTTAAGCTGTCCTGAAACACTTTTATTTTTCTTTGAGTGAGACGAAAACCCTGTTTTTTCTGGCACAGATGTAACTGTGGGAGAAGTGGCCGTTTCTGCACGGGGCATGGCCGCACTCTGAATAAATGCCGATGCGCGCGGCAGGGTCAGGGGTATGCCAAGTGGCGTTGGATCTGATTTTTCTTCAAGACTCTGTGTCGTGATTTCTGTCTCCGGCAAGGGTGCGCCTGTGTTGGAGTCGGCAGCCCCGGTTACTCCTTTGTTTAACTGAGCCTCATAAGAAACAGCTCCGGTTCCAAGTACTTTTTTCATCCATTGGATGTGTGGTGAAAGCAGCGTGTAACGATGATTGCTGCGCATGCAGTCGGCCGCTGGCATACTCAAGCTTGCAATTAAGAGCAATTCACGTCCGCTCTGATAAAATACAGGGGAGCCAGGATTGCCGCTGCACTCGAGCTCGTCGCCTGTGTTGCGAAGTGCTAGCACACCCGGAAGTTCAGGCGAGTTCTCGTGAGTGTCTCGCGGACCTGGAAAGTCGATACTTTCGATGCGAACCTTGCTTCGTGTAAGTCGAATTGATGAACTGTCGTCGTCTGACGGTAGATGGTTCACAGCAAGCAGTTTTCCATTTACTGGGACCTGACTAAAGTCTGCTATGCGTGCCGACCGAACCGACACTGGTAAAGCACAGTTAAACTTAACAAGTGCCAAATCGGAAGCGCTTTCAAGCAGCGATAGCTGAGCATCTGGCGCATCGAATGAAGGTGGAATGAGAATGTCGTGAACCCTAAAGAGTTTCGATGAACGGCCATCGGGATCGAAAAACTCAATGCTGTGTTCAGTTATACGAGGCATATGCTTGAAACAACTTGCAGCCGACAACGCAACGCATTCAGATAAAGCCTTATCCCCACTGTGTAGAAGAACTCCGCTGCACGTTGATTGGAAGCTACCCGACGCGAGGGAGTAAGTTGAGCGAATTCGGGCTATACCAAGATTGGCCAATTGATAACTCAGTGAATCTGATCCCAAGGACGCCTGAACATGGGTCTGTGCGGCAGGGTTTTTACATCCCGCTACAGCAAGCACCAATAATGTCAGGAGTGATTGCAGTCTCATTCAAAATCCCTGTGTCGCCTTTTTTGTTTCTCCGAGAGGATGTTTCGGATTTAACAAGACTAATGTTATGATGTAGCTTTGACGCCAGTTTCAAGATACTGAATATATGAGTAAAAAATATCATGTGCAGCATTATTGCAATTCGAACTAATGCCAGTCGGCTCGTCGACGACTTCCAAAATTTGCTGCTTTCCAAAGATCTCACTGATCGCAATATGGATATCCGCTGCCACGGGTTTCTGAAGAATGAGTTAGCGCCTGTTGTATTTTGCGATGCCTCAGGTCAGCTAACAGTGCAGATGAAATATTTTTCTTTATGCCCTTCATGGGCAAAATCATGGCCATTTCAATT
>JBEAPS010000036.1:0-2652 GCA_041164285.1 Pseudomonadota bacterium | reverse complement strand
GACTGATTCACACGGTGCATTGTTTTGCAAATTTGTAGGCTTTTCTTCTGCATTTTGTGCATCCGATAAAATTCAGCTACACATCCCTCCGATGATGGCTAGAGTGCCAGAGGTACCCGTGCAATCAGCTCATGTGACAGACGGAAATGAGACCTCTCACAGTTTGGGTGTGCAGACTGCTTTTGATTCTCGCCAGCCATCAGTTGATCCTGGTCAACCTTCGTTTGGAGATTCCTCTCAAAACTCTGTCGAGGTGCAATCAAGAACGGTTTCAATTGCCGTTTTTAATGAAAACACGCCAATCCAAGGTGCGTATGTATACATGAGCCGAATGAAGGATTCCCGCGTGATTCCTTTGGGCAGAACTTCTTCGTCCGGACTTTTGTCTACTCGGATTTCGTCTCAGTTTTTAGGTGAAAATTTTACGGTAGTACACGAATGCTGTGCTCCAAAAAAAGTAAATCCAAAACTTCTGCGAAAGGATGGTGAAACCTATAGGGTCAATCTTGAAAGAGGAACAGGATTTGGAGTTCTGGTGCAGCAAAGTGCGTATGGATATTTGCGCAATAATGCTGAGTTCGAAATTCACGCTGACAGTGTTAAACTTTCCGTTTCGGGGCAAGATGGACTTGCATTCTATGACGCAGCGAAAACCCCAGATATTCGGCTACAGCGTGTTTTAATAAGAAATGGGCTTCCCTCAGAAATTTTTACCGACAAGAAAAATAAACAAAATGGGCTCACCCATGTTCTAATGGCGGGGAATGAGCCATTCAAGCCAACATTGGCATTGATTGAAAGTGAAGAAAAGCAGTTTCATAAAGGGGTTCTTAAAAGTAGCTATTTGAGGCGCTGGCGTCGAGATTTCATGGCGAGACTCATGCGCTTGCAAACTGTGCGCACTCAGGTTTCAAGTGAGAGTGAGGCTCGCTTAAAACTTGCTCAGGTAAGTTTGAGTGAGGTGAGGGAGTCTGGATGGAAACAGACGCAACTGTCCTCTGAGTGGGATTTTCTTCTCTCAGTTGAATACAAAGATAAAGATGAGACCCTCGAACTCGTTCTCAGTGAACGAAGTGGGGCAGAGTTGCTGCGCAAGAATTTGAATGTTCAAGATACCCTGCCAGAGATAATTTCGCGCTCGTATTTTAATGAACTAGTCGAAACCGTACCATTTGAAGCATATGTATTGAGTGAGTCGGAAGGAGAATTAGAGCTTTCATTTGCTCAGAGTAAGGCCTACGGCCTCAGTGCGGGCTCCCGGGTTGCTCTCTATAGCCATGAACTTGTGGATTCCGACAAGCTTAAAACTGTCCTCATCGGTTTTGCAGAGATCAAGAAAGGAAACGGAGAGGGTTTAGTCAAAGCAAAAGTGACCCATATGGATCCATCTTTCCAGTCAGCCTCTGTGTTTCCGAGTATCGTTCGTGCTGTTAAAGTCGGGTCTGACTTTTACAAAACTGAAATGAGTAAAAACAGTCTGGCTGTTTTTAAAAAAGAATCCCTCTAGCGGAATTATCAAAAGATTTCATCGCGGTTTTTTCTAGACGGGCTGTTGAACCATCGGAGCAGAGTGTCTTTACTGCGAGCTGGTATCTCTCTCAAGTGGTAATAAAAGGTCGACGTCTCGGTGTCGCAAGGTATTCCCATAGCGTCGATGGAGAAGCTTTTAGCCAACCAAACGGCGCGGCTTAGGTGAAATCCTTGCGAGACCACGATTGCATTGCGAATGTTAAAAACCTCTGCGGCTCGGCGGAGGGAATCGTAGGTCGAAAATCCGAGTGGATCGGTCATAATATCTTCAACTCGGACGCCATTGAGGCTTGCGTATTCCCTCATAGCGTTTGTTTCGCGATAATGATTGTCGGTTCCGTCACCAGAAAGAAGCATTTTGTGGCCTCGGTCTCGCGCGTAGAGGTCGATAGCCTTATTTATTCGACATTTGAGCATACCTGACGGTTCGTTGCGCCAAACACCGGCTCCGAGCACAATGAGGGTTGTTTCAGGATTTTCACGTCCCGACAGGTGGGTCAAAAAATTGAATTTTTTATAAAAGGGCAACTGAATAAGAATAATCAAATTGGTGAATGAGATCACCAGAAGCGCCATAAGGACTAATCCCAAGGGTGCCCATTTTAAGACTTTTCGAAGTGTCAATCCTGTATCCTCAAGTTTTTTATTATCCTGCCAATTTTGCGTTGATCCGTCAAAATGAGTAAATTGTTATCTATGACCTAGACTCTCATGTGCAGCGCAATCTTTTGGGGGCGTCTTAATGAATTTGCCATTGATCCCTTCGGTCGTCTTTCGAGGCACCCTTTGTTGCTGCAAAGCAGCACTTGGAATACTTGCAGTGTCTGCTCTGATGTCCAGTTACACAAGCCCCGAAGCCTCTGCGATGACGCAAGCTTCGACGAAGCTTGGCAAACGACCCATGATGGCACCGTTGCGACGTTTAGCCTTTTTGCCGACAGACCATAATCTAGAGGATGCGCGTAGGTATCTTTCTGGCCAGACGGCGTTGAGAGGGCTGCTCGCTCAGCCATTAGCGGGAGATGACTTTGCACAAAGGTTCAACACCCAGCTCAAGGCAGTGGCCGATGCATCTGGTCGTTTTTGGACTCTCGATGCAATAGGCCTCGAGGTTGTTGCTGG
>JBEAPS010000035.1:0-5226 GCA_041164285.1 Pseudomonadota bacterium | reverse complement strand
TCTCAATGCGTTTCTTAAATATAAGTGCACTTTTGGACTTATGATGTCATTGATTTTAAATCTCTGTCTGAATCGCTCTGTGTGCTAAAAGAGGTTGAAGCTACCATCACCCTCCCTCATTCAGCCTGATGGCTGCGCATTTTCGACACTAGTTGCCGAGACGTTAGGTCGACCCTACTTGCCAATTTACGCTCGGCTGTTCCTCTGGTTCGCTCAGAGAAAATACTCGGACGCTGAGTCGTCCTCAGTGAAGCAAGTTTCCTCTGCAACAACAACAATATGCAATGCTAGAGAAGAAGGTTACGTTACTGCGAAGTGTTGTATACATGCTAAGAGAGACACTGTTCTCATCCAGACGAGCAGCCGGGCATTGGGGGCTTGTTCTCGTCGTCATCGACGACCGGAAGGGCCAAAATACTCGCGCCGCCCGAAGTAGGTTCGCCGTTGTAGCTGGAAAGAACTCCGACCGGAATCACTCCAAAAATGGAAAACAGTGAACCGCTGTCCTTTTTGCTGACCCAGATATTCGATTGCGCGGGATTCAAAAGAAAAGCCATCGCATTGTCCAGAGTAAAAGAACCATTGACGGGGCTGATGGAAAAAAGCCTCGGCTTAGCTTTGGAGGTGTCGTTTGACTCGGAGGCTTCCCGGCTTCCAACATTGTTCGTGAACAAGGAAAAGAAGGTTTCAGGGGTAAAGCCAACCCTGGATTTGTCGTTCACCTGCAATGTCGCCAGATTGGTGAGTCCGTTTTTCACCCATTTATTCCAGATATACCAACCGATCACATCTTCATCGCAATTAGTACGCAAAAATTTGCTGTCCGTGGTATCAATCTCATCCAAATTACTGAAGGTGCAGCCGACGTTGTCGCGATAGAATGTGCTCATCTCTTCATTTGAAGCAAAGGGTTTGTCCACAACAGGTTGAACGGCAGACCAATACTCTGGAAGTTCTGCCTTGAACATTTCAATCATCGCACCCCGGACCGGGCAGAGAGCTTGACTCATCGGAAGTCCATCGCCCCCCAAAGGCAATTCTGCCACAGGAGCAGCGCAAAAAACTGAATTCATTTGAAAACCCAGGTCCTGAAGATATCCCGGCACTCTTTCGTATGGTGTCCGCACATCGGTCGAAAAAATCAATTTTTCAAGGGGTGGCAGGTTGTCCAAAACCAACTTTTTCCGGGTTGCCACCACTTCCAAAATCCTGTTGAGGATTTCGCGATATTTTGAATCCACCTTGATTTTTGCAACGAGAGATCTCTCCTCACCATCAGAAAGACACAGGATGTCGAACGCGGGGTCGGTGGTTGTTCTGATGTTCTTGGACAAATTGATACAGTTCGTTTTGTTGACGTCGGTTGATGCCTGAACGAATTTTCTTGTAACTTCGGGGGGCAAAACACCAATGTAAGGTGACACCTTCTTTGCAAAAGTATGCCAGTCTTTTTGGCCCCTCATTTGCGCTGATGCCGGAAAATATCCGCCGTTGTAATAAATGTGAAGAGTGTATTGTGATTTGGCAAATTCATCGGATTCCGCGGGCCAACCGCAGTGTGCTGCCGTTGTCACTCTCACGAAATCGGCTTCGCCTGGAACAGGCGCGATGCTCATGGTGCAACGTCGACCCTGTGGACCGGTGCCAACGTCTGTCGTGATGTCCAGGTAACCCAACCCCAGCCGTTTTTCATCTTCAGGTGAAATCTGCAACAGGTTCAGGGGTGAAGCATCGGCACCTGAGGGTGAGCTCGACGACTTTGGTGAACATGGCGCACTTTTTTTGGCGGCATTCGTTGCACCGCAACCCATCAGAAATCCAAAAATGAAAAAATTACGAAGGAGCCCCATAAAATTTTCTAACCCTTCGATCTATATCGGACAATTACCCTTTGCACTTGAGGGCCTCAAGAGTTCCGGCGAGGCACATTCGCCTGAAATTTTGCGTCCACTCATTTTTTTCTTTAATCACCGGCGCCTTCTACCCCGGTTGATTCACTCTCACCTCATCATTGAGAGCAGCGCACGCTTCGCGTTCGTTCTTTAGATTTTGAGATGATTCGCTCGTGCGCCAAACAAAACCAGAATATATCCGACAGTTGCCACAACCTTGCCATTGCTAAATTCAAGGATTTTTGCATTTTGAAAAACAGGCAAAACCGCCACGTACTGCAAAACACGCGTAGTTGTCATCTGCCCATTGCCAAGTGAGGCAAGAAAGCATCTTCTTCGTACAAGTCGTTGTTTGTCCGGGATTTGCCGTTACACAGGCATCAACAGCTGCCAATATGTCGCTCGGATCCAAACTTGCGTTAACCGAGGAACCTCTTATTTGAGCGCGAACATCCAGAAATTCGAGGCAACCGGCCCAAGAACCCATCATCGCAAAATGCTCTGTGCAATTGAACTTGATAGCCGCCCCAGACATATCTATGACTTTCTTTTCTTCTGACGTATCGGTCTTGTCAAAAATGCAATAAACGCCACCGTATTTGTCAACCGTATGAAGCTTATATCCAGCTCCGCATCGGGGAGCCCGGAGGCCCAGTACTAGCATCTTCCAGACAGCACGAATGCCTTCCTGATCATCCTTGGCAAGCTCTGTAAAGCCAGGTCTGGACATGGCAGTTGCCACTGGTTGAAATGCTCGTTCACTGTCGGTATCAGAACCTTTTTCTCGGTAGGTATCCAAAAGACCAAAAAGATGTCCAAGTTCATGCAAGACTAAAGCGCCGACCTCTCGTTGGTTCTCCTCCGCGCTCAGATTTAACCATATTTCTCTGAGTTTGGGCACTGCAAAACTTCGACAGCCACCCTCTATCATTTGATGCGGACCCCATTTCAAATTGCAGGTATTCTGAAAATCCGAATTGTTCACATAGAAATAAACTTTGATTGTCTCGGAGCCTGCGCAGCCTAGTTTGAGCTCTTGCTGCAAAGAATACGCCGGCGGACTTGGTAGCGCCTTGCCGTTTTCGCTCAGTCCCGACTTGAGGGGCGCCATCCACTTTCGGAATGCAGTTTCAAGATGCCCTTTCAGTTGTTGGTAATTTCTCTGATTCACTTCATCGTTTGTAGAATCTCGAGCAACGTAACAGACCGAAATCGGCACCTTGGTCGAAACACTCTCCCTGAACAAACTCAAGAGTGTCGCCTCCTGCGAAACCACGGCAAAAGACGGGTCGGATTTTGAGCTTTCTTTGCATCCAATAAGGATGAGCAAGCACGGTATAAATGACGTTAGCCGGAGATACCTAAAAACCACTTTTATCATAAAATCTCCGATGGTATGAAATTTACCTTTTTTGAACGGATTCCAGCAAAACGTTTTTGAAAAAATCATGGCGTGGATCGGAACTTTGAAAAAAAAGTTAAATTTAATCGTTTAAGTTGCTGTACCTAAAGGATGCGCTTTCGGTTTGCAGGAGTAGGCAGCATGAGCGACCCAACGTTCCAGCAGCGTTAAGGAGAGTCTTTGTGGACTAAGACTTGAGTGCCGGTTCGGTTGGGCTAGATGACCTAAATTACGCCGCGCCCACAGCGTCGGCCATGGCCTCAATGACACCCGTAGGCTGATTGTCCAAACCAGAATTTTCTGCGTTTGGTATCTCTCCCATCACTGCATTGTGCTCAATGTAATATTTTAACTTCCAAGCGAAAAGCCATGGTGTGGCAAGCCCAAGGGTCACCAAACTTCCAAGGTAGAAAATCGCTTCATGCTGGAACACGTCAGCGGGGCGATAATTTCTGAAGATCTGAAGCGGGCCTAATTTGGTGTTGTTTGTCTGGTAGGTAGTCTCACAAGCTCTGAACCAAAAGATGGAGAGGCCCAGAGTGGGAAGAGCAAGGAGCCAACATTTGAAATACAGCGACTGCAAGGGTTTGTGGTCGGCCGTGTAAGAGAATCGCAGGTCTCCGTAGAACATTCGATTGATCTTGAATGAGTATATTTGGTTTCGAAACGCTGGATAGTGTAATCCTAGGGTTAGGAACGTTAAGAAAAGATTCTTGAAATACAGAGATGCATACTTACTGGCTTCATTGGCCATTCCGAAACGGACCCCACGGAATTCAGTTCGGCTTCACGGAATTCAGTTCGGCTTAAAAGAAAACAGCGGGAAAGGTAACTTACGTAGGGAAATAGAAATGCGATGCCTGCATAAAAAAACAGACTCACCAGAGCTGGGGGTAGTTGAGCCACAAAGGCCAGAACGCTCAATGCCGCGAATGCAATCGCAGCAACCAAGCTGAACTTTAAAGCGCCGACAAATAGCTCACCACCCGTTCCATGATATGAAAACCAATCGTCCCCAATAGAGGTATTTTTCCAAAAGTATTTGCGCATTTCGACCAATGACCAAAACCCGTAGATTCCAAAAGTCACACTGCTCAGAACTGCGCCCTTAAAATGTATCCAAAGCAATGCAGAGCCAGAGCCTTGGAACTGAAGTCTTGTGGGCGCGCGAGAGGAGGTGCGTGGTGCTGAGCTTGGCCGTGGGATCTTCATAACTTCGCTCCTCAGTACTCAATCAAAAATCTAGGGCTCACTTATTTTTGGGTTTTCGGCTCATTCCTCATAAATTTAAAAAATTAAATTATCTGCAAAAATTTTGGGTGCTTGTAAAAAATAACTCATTAGCACTCACCTCCGAATGGCGCCCGCGTTTTGGCAGTGGACTCATGAGCCCGAGCAAGGAGTTGACTCTTGGGCAAATTGATCAGGCCTTACATTCACAAACTGATGTCACATTGGAAGGATATGAATACGACACATTGTTCTCCCCTGAGGTCTAGGCCAATGATCAAGCTCGTTTTACTGATAATAGCGACTGTTTATTCGGCGTTTGCCTCAGCAAACACCTTCTCTCCAGACGTGGATGTTTTGCCAATGTCCGGAAAACTCTTCTATGCAGGTGCCAATGAACCCACTGTTCCTCCTACGGACACGGCAGAGAGTTGGAAAGACGTATCTGGTAAATTCAACCTGAACGCACCGGGGTGGTATTGGCTGAGGTTCGAGGCTCAAAGCATTCATGACAACACCACGGTCATATTCCAGACAAACCCTAGCCTAACGTATTTCATGTTTGAGAAACTTGGTGACAGCTTTGTCAACATTGACCAAAGTCGCGTGTTTAGCGCGGCGGAGTTTTGGGGAGACTATCGTCTCAATCTTGTGTCAGAATCGCCCCGTCACTTCTACGTTAAGGTCAAGACCTCTCGCGTA
>JBEAPS010000034.1:0-9327 GCA_041164285.1 Pseudomonadota bacterium | reverse complement strand
CTGGAATTTTCATAATCCAAGAAGAACAGTCACCTAATGACGCAATTCAACATCTTCGCAACCACGCTGTTGATCTGGTCATTCTCGATCTTTATCTCAACAGAGGAAGCGGCCTTGAAGTACTGAATTATTTGCGCTCACGACCTATTGCTAACGACATTCCAATCATATTTGTGACCGGAGAAGCATCCCGCGATGACATTGTCCATGCAGTAGAATTGGGCGTCTCAGATTATTTAATCAAGCCATTTGAGCCACAGGACCTGTTGCATAAAGTCAGGAGTGTTTTAGCGCAGTACGTCGACCCACCAAAACATTTAAAAACGCTCCGGCACGCAGAGAAACTTTTATTAAAGGGCGAATATCAGCAAGCCCATGCGGAGTTTGTAAAGTTACGTGAAGATGAACCACACTCCCCAAGAGTGATCGTAGGGCTCTCGCAAGCAGAGTGGAAACTCGGCAATACCAAAACGGCCAAGGAACTGATAGAAGAGGCGATTGGACTAGCTGACCTTTGCTTTCCTGCCTATGCTCTGATGGCTGACATATTGATCGAAGAGGGACGCAAGCAAGATGCCGTTGAATTTTTGTTGAGGGAGCTCAGTTTGAACGGTAAACGATCCGGGAGACGGATCCAATTGGCTGAACTCTATTTCGATCTTCACGATGTAAAATCTAGCTTTGAGCAGCTGAGACTTGCACTCATCGATCATCCAAATGACGAAGGTCTGCTTATTCGGACAGCCAAGATGCATTTGGACTCTGGCGATAACGAAAAAGCTTTGCACTATTTCCTCAAAACCCGAAGGAATGTTCCGCGTTCAGCTCTTGCTCTGAAAGGCATTTCAGAAGTTTGCTGTAAGAACAATCATCCTAAGAAAGCTATCCAGATTTTTTCTGACTTTCTTAGACAAAAACCTCATCAAGCTGATGTTCTTTTCGCCCGTGCTCAAACATACGAGCACATGAATATGCTTGAAGAGGCGATGGCAGATCTCGAATCGTCGCTGTTACTAGATCCAGACAACCTTGAAGTTCTCAGCTCCAAAGGAAGACTCCTCAAGCGGTCTGGCCAGGAAATGCCTGCTCGCATGGTTTGGGCATCCCTCAGCCGTATGGATCCGGGTGCCGACAACCTGACTCAAATTGGACTCGTTAATTTCAGAGCCGGTGACTTTGCTCAGGCTGCGCTTTATTTTGAACGGGCAATTTTTGTAGAATCTCATCATGGAAACGCTCTTTACCACCTCGCACTGAGCTATAAGAAGCTCGGTCAAAATGGCAAGGCGAAATCCATTTGCCAGCAAGCGATCGCCCTGCTCCCCGAAAATGAAAACTTCAAAAAATTGCTCAGTGCGCTCTCTGGGACTAAGTTGGACAATACAGTGAGCGCTGAGCGCACTGTGCCGAAAGCAGGTTAATCGATAGCCTGCTTTCGGTGGTGATCATAAGAGCATTCAACTTGGAAGAGGGAACACTCATGCCACGTGATCCAAAAAGCGCTAACGAACAAACTTGGCTCTCAAGAGAGGATCTACAAGATATCGCTAAAATCGGCGGAGATCTTCTCAAACGAACAGTGACCTCTGGCCTCGACGTCATTAAAGATGTGACAGACACATTGCCTAAAGATGCATCACAAATCCTTCAAAAAAGCAGAGAGGAAGTACTCAAAGGACTCTCAAAGGAGTTTGCACAAAACATTGTGACTCTTGCTGTTGAAAAAGTTTTTGCAACAGTGCGAGACCATAGACTTGATATTTCGATTCGAGTGAGAAAAGCCACAGAGAGCAACAGTGAATCCGGTGCGAGTGAACAGGCCGGACAGCAGTCCGATGGAAACAAAAAGCCCCAGCATACGGGCCACACAAAGGCAGCAGAGCGCAGCAGCCAACCTACGAGAAAAAGTCATCCGCATCGTCATCGCTAGGCTCTGTATCAATGCTTTTTGCGGTTAAGGGTCGTCCGCCGTTTTTGATGATTTCCTCGATCACCGGACGACAACGTGTAGCACCGCAACCGCCATTGCCACTTCCAGTAGCACGGTTAACTTCTTCAACAGTTTTAGCACCGTTCATAACTGCATCACAGATTCGGGACATTTTGATCCCTTTGCAAATACAGACCACCCTGACACGAGCTTTGATTTCTTCAATGGTCAGTTTCTTTTGTTCACTCATTCATTTTACCGCCGGAAATGCTCGCGCTGTGACCTCGCTGCAGTAGTCAGATACGGCCTTCACAACGGCTCCTTCGAGTTGCGCAAAATGCTTCAAAAACTTTGGTTTAAACTCTTCATTTAAGCCGAGCATATCATGCAGGACAAGAATTTGTCCGTCGCACTGGTTGCCAGAGCCTATCCCGATAGTCGGAATTTGAACGGCTGCTGTCACGGCTTGCGCTGCGTTTTCATTTACGAGCTCCAACACCACGCAAAAGCACCCAGCTGCCTCAAGTCTTAATGCATCATTCACGAGCCTTTGTTGGGCTTTTTCATCGCGCCCCTGAACTTTGTAGCCACCGAGTGCGTGAACACTCTGAGGAATGAGTCCAATGTGACCAACAACAGGCACTCCCTGATCCACTAGTCTTCGAATCTGCCGGCAAACATCTTCCGATGCACCTTCAATTTTAACCGCCTCAGCTCCAGCGCGCATAAGTTTTTCCGCATCGACGAATAACCGTTCATCAGAAAATCCAGCACTGCCAAACGGGAGGTCAGATACAAGTAGCGGTGTTTTTAAAGAGCGAGCAACACAGCGGGTGTGATAGGCAACATCGTCGATCGTTACGCCCAGCGTTGAGTCATGACCCTGAATCACGTGACCTAGACTGTCACCGACCAAAATCATATCGAGATCCGTTTTTTCAAGTACTCTTGCAAAGACTGCGTCATAGCAAGTGAGCGCTGTGAGAGGCTGTCCACCTTTACGATTCAGCAGGTCTGTCACACGCCGCTTTTTCCGGCGCACATTGCCATCTTGGGGGGCTATATAGTTCATATGTCACCACCTTGAGATAATCTCATACTCTTGGCCACTTCGCTGATCGATAACACAGGAAAAAGCCGAAATCAGCATCAGTCGCCCAATTATTAATGAATTTTTATACAACTTGTGCGATTGTCTCGCCGAATTCAGGAATGGAGAGCCTGTAATGCTGAAACTTTTCTGGAATGCTGATTCGCCTTACTGTCGGATTGTGTTGTGGCATATTGCGACATCTCAACAATACACGGAAGTTGAGCTTGAGCATCTCAGCTGGGAAGATATCAGAGCCACAGCCACCGGTGGCCGACTTGGCCGCAATGCAACCGTCCCCTGCCTTCAGCTCGGTGACGGTACGATCATCACGGACAGTCTGCGCATTCTCGCTTACTTCCTAAACGATGGCTTTGATTCGTGGTTTTTGTCTGAAGATGGTGAATTTTACCGCCACATTGAAGGACAGCTTTCTCGCGTAATGTATGGTCTTTATGATCGCCCTACTCCGGAAGCACTCAAAAAAGTTGAAGCACGCTGGAATCTTGTGCTCAAGTCAGCCGATGGACACATGTCGACAAAGGCAGCCTCTCGCCCGGCCGTGCCGGAGCTTCCCGCTCTCGCGCTGCAAACGCTTCACATTTTTGTGCAGTTCTGCCTTCATTTCCAGCCGGATTGGAGTTGCTCGTTACCTGCCTCACTCGAGAGAGCTCTTCATGAGTTAGAGCGTGAAAAGGACTTTAAATGGTATAAAGAACAGCTATCTCAGCAAAATACAACTGTGTCATTTGAACGTGATGCATCTCCCAGAGAGGCTCAAGGCTTTTCTAATTGAGTTTCACTTTTTAGGCCCTGTCCATCGTCATCAGCAGGCAAAGCTCGTGAGGCTCGATAACAAAGTGAGCCTCCCCCCATCATGAGTGGTCGGATATACTCGAGAGGTATTGCAAAATTGATATTTTGCGCACCTATTTCATTTAAATATCCAAAAATAATTCCAAGCAGCTGACCTGAGTCATTGAAAATAGCACCGCCGCTACTGCCTTTCGAGATTGGTGCGTCAAACTGCAAAAGATCAGGACGCAGGCCACTCAAAAGCCCTTGCGCGATCGAGCGCGCCATCCTTTCTGGATTTGCAATAGCATAAATGCGACTACCTGTTTCAGGATTGGAATCAGGCGGCGGGAGTGGTGCTGCACTAATGACACCGTTCAGAGCGAGTTCGTTTGCATCCACAGGAACAAAAAACAGCGCAAGATCAACTCCAGACTCGCTTGGAAAACAAACGCCTGCCACGTGGCGCTTAAACATTGTCTGGCCGCGCGGATCTACGCCGAATCCCACCTCTATATTTCGAGCACCTTCCATGACATGTGCATTCGATATTACGAGGAGGTAAGCACCACTCGCTAGTTGAGTTGACTCAAATTTTTTACCTGGTGTCGGCATAAACGGATAGCTGACCGTTAAATCCTGAATTGCAGTACGGAGCGTTGTGTTTGTAGCGCTTGTATAAAGCGTTCCTAAAATCACACCAGACGCGTATTGGCCATCGCCCATAATTTCCACAAGAGAGGAGCTCCGCAATTTGAACACCTCACGGCCATCCAAAGGACTACTTTGTCGCGATACAGACACTCCAGAGGTAGGGCTAGTCGGCAATGCGGTTGGCGTTATAACCGAAAGCGATGTATTGGTTACGGAAGTTTGCTTGTTTGTTGCGCCGTCACTCGAACTGACCTGCAAATCAGGCGGCTCGATAGCACTCGTCCCCGACTCCGCCTGCGCAGACTTCTCTCCGTTTCCCGGAAGCGACGAAATGACTGAGGATGCTTTGATTGAAGACTGAGCAGCATTTGTATTAACACTTGGTAATCCCGCTTCCAGTTCACTCTGAATAAAGCCTCGCTTTTTCAGCTCTGCCAAATTCGCCATCGCAGGCTCATATCCCTGCAATGCGGCTCTCCGATACCATCCGACAGCAATATCAATATTTTTTTGTTGTGGGTCGTCAGACCAAAGTGGATCGGCCATCAGGCCGAGCATGTTCATGGCACGGAAATCTCCGCCCTCAGCGGCCCTCGTCAGGTAATGAAGTGCCATATCCCGATTTCGTACGATATGTTCGCCTAGAAAGTAGCGCATACCAAGCGTATACGCTGACTTCACATCGCCATTGTCGGCCTGAATTTGGAGCTCGCCACCAATCACAACGTTAGCTTGAAGAAGCAAAAAGGCGGGAAAGCACAAACAAAGCCACCGCGGCAGCGACCGCAGATGCATTGGCACTGCGGCGCTACTCACTGGCTTTTGTTTTCCGGCCTCACGCATCCCAATCAAACTCCTTTTTCGAGTTCAATGAGCCGAGCCACTGTCCTTTCTGCAATTTCAGCAAAGCGAAGACGAACAGGGTGGCCATTGACTGTCGTCAGCGGCTCTCCGGCATCTCCGGCTGCACGAACCTCGGGCATCAGTGGTACATGTCCCAGAATCGGCACTTCAAACTTTTGCGAAACCCGATCTGCGCCGCCAGTGCCAAAAATATGTGACTCTGCTCCACAGGACGGGCAGTGGTAAGAGGCCATATTCTCAACCACTCCAACAATTGGAACCTGTGTTTTCTGAAACATAACGATACCTTTGACAGCATCGGCAAGAGCCACGTTTTGAGGCGTGGTCACGATCACGGAGCCTGCGATAGGCAAACTTTGCACCAAAGTGAGCTGCGCATCGCCAGTTCCTGGGGGCAAGTCTATGACTAAAAAGTCGAGCTCACCCCAATCGACATCATAAAAAAATTGCTGAAGCGCCTTCATCACCATGGGTCCACGCCAAATAACCGCACTCTCCTCGGGAGCAAAGAAGCCAAACGACATGACTTTAAGGCCGTGTTTTTCGGGCGGGGTGATTTTGTTGGCTTCGTTAACTTGCGGATCATCGGTGATACCCAACATCATTGGGATGCTGGGACCATAGATATCTGCGTCGAGCAGGCCGACTTTGTAACCTTGATTGTGCAGAGCCAGAGCCAAGTTCACACTGACAGTGCTTTTACCAACCCCTCCCTTTCCACTGGCGACAGCAATCACACGCCGGACGCCAGCAATGGGGCGCTTGCTACCAGCAGTCTGACTCTGGGCAGATGAATGATTCGGTTGGTGAGAATGGGAATGAGAGTGCGCAGCCGGGCGAGTCTGTGCACTCGCAGCGGCCTTCTCTTTTCGCTCCATAAAAACCTTCAATTCATTGCTTCCAGCAAGAAGCTTGGCAGTATTCTCTCGAAGGTAGTTTTCCACCGCAAGTTTTGCCTGTAAATCAAGGCCGTCACTATAAAAACGAACAGTCAGCTGGTCGCTGCTCTGCTCAAGACTGTGAAGCCTATCACTCCAACTAAAACTTCCGAGTGTGGTTTTGATCGTGTCAGGAAGGTCAGCACTCAAACTTTGAAAAGACTTTAAAAGCTCATTAGTCATCTCAAAACACCTGCTCGATGCCTTTGACCTCAGGCACCATATCCATCAGCATTTTTTCGACCCCTTCATACAGTGTCAGGGCGCTGGAAGGGCAGTGCGCACAGGCTCCGACCAATCGCACTTTGACAATACCGTCTTCAACATCCACGAGTTCTATGTCTCCGCCGTCCGCTTGAAGAGCCGGACGTACCTTAGTTTCAATAATCTCCTGAATTTTGGCGATCATGGCGTACCCTCTTGTTTAAGTTAAACTACGGCACATCCGTAATTCTCTACCCTTGTCAACATAATCGTCAGAAAGCATGGGTCAAGCCTATGTTTTTATCCAGCCCCACCTCTTTGTCGACAGGAATCGGCATGTTAACTTATTTACATCAACTTCGCGAAATGACCCGATTCGTGCCATTCGGAGAGGCTATGACCACCTTGGTCTTTAACCGTACGACCCCTACTGCTAAGCATCTTATACCGCTTGTTTTACTGGGATTTTCATGGCCAGCTGAAGCCTCCGAGGGATTTGAGTTTGGTGGCTACTGGAGGGCTGGGTTCAACACAGCGTCCTCCGTTACGGCACAGGAATTTGTCACACGCAAAGTTACGTGGACCAATTTTGTCGACTCATTGAAAGGTTTCACTGGTGAAGCCAGTGACAGACAAGAGCTTCTCGGCCTGAAGACAACAAGGCACTCGCGCTCGCCTAGCTACTTTCAAATGCGATTGAGTCAGAGATTCTCCAACGGTGTCGACGCGAAACTCAAATTCGACAGCTTTGGTCCGTTTTTTCATGAAATCGCCGACACATCAGCCGATGCTCCACAAAAAAATGCTGTCAATTTAAGAGTCCGTGATTTGTACCTAAGCGTGCCTTTGAGCGCTGAAAATACCAGACTTTGGGCAGGATCTCGATTGTTCGAATATGAAGACCTTCGCCTCTTTGACGGAGGAAATCCCTTTGACCACAACGCATTTGGTGTAGGTGTCGAAGGCCCACGATACGAAGCATCACTGAGTTATGGTCAAGCCAAGCGCACTGCTGTGATTACGAATTCAAGCGGTCAACCTGTAACTGATAATACCGAAAGCTCGCTCGTTTCAACTAAGGACATTACAGTAACAGCGCGCGTGGAGCTCAACCCGCTCGGTCGTTTTCAAGTCAAGCCTATGTTGAAGTTCGTAAATCATGCGGGTGCACCAGCAGATAAAGTGAGCGTCATTCGTCGCAAAGAAATTCCCGGCTCAGTTGAACTTACAATCGGAGCCGTCGTTTCGCGCTCTGGTCGACCTGGATATTGGGGAAATACAGTCATAGCCGTGAGAGAAACTCCATCAGGACTCATTGGCCGCAACGATGTCAACGAAAGCATCGGCGACGATGAATTTAAATCCAAGGCTCAACAAACAAATGCCACAAACGCTACTGAGCGCAACGCGGCACTCAGAGGTGACAGCAAATCTTTCGACACAACCTTCATTCTCTCTGATACAACAAACATCGACTTCAATCGATGGTCACTCATGACGGGTTTGTGGCTTGAGCACGACATATACAGTGGCGGCCGGCAGGCATGGACACTCAAAGGTTCGACAATTGTCGAAGAAGATGGCAAGAAAACAAAGAAGAACACAAAATACTCTATCGGTATCCAGCCCGTTTATTACATCAGCGATCAGGTCCACGCCGCACTAGATTTAAATTATGCAGGGCGAACACAACGCCTATCCAACGCTGATGCGAATGGAATCATAGTTACACCCATCATTAGATATGCAATGAATAAATCTGCTTTGGGCACACCTCAAATTTACACATCTTTCTCTTACGGTCGCTACGATGCAGAAGTGAAACGACAGCCGGACAACGCCTACAAAACAACACTTATAACAACACAGACTGGGTTTGAAATCTGGTTCTGAAAGTGCAGCAACAAAAGGTCTGATCAATTGTTCAAACGAGTCTTTGTTTGCACATTAAAGCAAAGAGTTTTGCGTCCGACAGCGCTCACGGTCGCTGTGCTGACGCCAAGCATAGCGCTTGCCGATGAGGGCTTTCAGTTTAATGGTTATTATCGCGCCGGTATCAACACTCCTTCGCCATTTACAGGTCGCGAGTTTGTCGAGGAAGGCGGTGGAAATTCTTTCTATCGTTTTTTTGAAAGCCTCACACTTGAAACTCCTGACACACAAGGGTCACCACGACTTAAAACATCACGCCACACTCGAGAGCCGAATTATCTAAAGATTCAAATGAGCAAATACTTTCCGAGCGAAGTCAAATTCACTTTCGGGATGGATACCAAAGATGCTACAGCCCATGCCACGGCCACAACTCCAATATCTTCCTCCGATAGCGAATCAAGCATTATCGCTGTGAATAACTCCTTTCGAATCCGTGACCTTTTTTTAGAGCTCCCCACCGCTACCGACATGCGCATTTGGGCTGGCTCCAGACAAATCGAATTTGAAGATCTCAGACTTTTTGAGGCGGGAAATCCCTTCGATACAAAAGCTCTTGGTTTCGGGATCGAAACGAACAACTCGTTTTTCTCACTTGGCTTCAGCAAATCTAAAAGACAAGGCGTGGTTGAGGGCATCTCTGAACAGGATAGAATCTCAAATAAAGTCCCGCCGGTTTTAGTTGAGACTAAAGATGCCTCATTGGTCTACAGGAAAGAGATCGCTGTTGATTCAAACTATACCGTTATCCCTATGGTCAAGGCAATCATTCACGGAGCTGCACGAGCGGATGCGACAACCGGAGGAAGGCGACTGGCCATTCGTGGCTCACAGGAACTGCTCATTGGAGCAGTCATGGCACGACAGGATCCGGAGACTGGTGGTTTTGGTAACACAACGATGGGTGCGAGTTTTCGACC
>JBEAPS010000033.1:0-2699 GCA_041164285.1 Pseudomonadota bacterium | reverse complement strand
TAAATTTAGTATTGCTCATCTAATCGACCTACTCAGTAAAATGTAGTCATTTTTTCCAGAGGATTTTGCAGTTTTTTCGAAGCTTTTTCCGAACATTTCGCTCTTGTTTCCACTTCGAATGAGAGCCCCCACGCATTTTGTGATGTTATGCTTCATGCCAAACCTGCAAAGCTCTAGAGTCATTGCGTTGCCGATACCCATAGCCTGAAATTCAGGCAAAACAGCAATGCTCTTGTAGACTATTAAATCATCAAGCAGAAATGCAAACATAAAGCCAATAGGCCTGTTATGACTATCAAAGCATATCTTTGAAGGGGCTGAGTTGTATTGGGTGAGTGCCGGTAGTGTGATTGCACTAAAAAGGGCAAAGGGAATCTGTTCGAACATCGGTTGCCCTGCAAATGCAGCGTTTGATATTTCAAAAATTGAGCGAATATCTTGCTCTGATGTATGGTGTGGCGAGATGTCTCGAATTTTGAATCCAGCACCGATTGCGCGTTCGTAGTCAACACTTAGTTGGGTGATATGCTCCATCCACTGAGAATTGTCCGAAAGCGTAAAAAAATAGCTCGAATACTTAACTGAATCAGTGAATCCGAGCGATCGAAATAATTGCTCGTATGGCTCTGAAGCCCCTGGCTCCCAAGGGTGATTTACGCTCAACCCTTCGTCACTGTTTTGCAACTTAAATCGGTAATTGAACCAGCTGTTAAAATCCATAGGGCCATATACCGTTAGTACGCCATGGCTCTTGAGCCAATCAAGAGCCTCAGTTATGAGTGTTGAAGCTGCATATTCGCCTTGGCTTGTTTGACTAAACTCCATAAATCCTAAACTTCCATTTATTCCATTGACGTCGGCACCGAGTCTGGCGAGCGCTTCTCCATTTTGGGGGTCAACCGCAATCCAAAACTCAGACTTTCTCGTATCTGCGAAGTTGAGTAGAGTGCACGTGTACTTAAATCGTAACGGCTTATTATTGATTGCAGTGCTTGGTTGATAATTCGCGAAGGAAATGTCAAATTCCTCAATGTTCTCCGCCCACGTTCGTCGTTTGATTTTGAGTTCATGAGCCACATTTGCCTCCTCAGGATTCCGTGTTCATGCACTCTTCGCTAAATCGTCAGGGCTATACGTCATGATCACAGAACGCATTGCTCGACTGAGCCGAATGTCCTTATCAAAATAGGAGAAAGTCTTTGGAAAATTCTTTCTGGAGAACTGAGCTAATTGATAGGGACTCGTTCCATTCTGATTTCGTATCTCTTCGAACATGCGCTCTTGGTGTGTTCGCAGTCGTGGCTGGATTTTGCAAAGCTCTTCTATAATCTTGATGTTCGCTCGTTTGGGATTGGTGTAGTTGGTCATCATGAGCTTAAGTAATTGAATGTTTACAAATTTGAGCGCAGGAGAAGCTTTGTTGAAAATGAAAGTGAGGAGATGTTCGTCGATTTGCACATGTCGTGCTTCATCCATCATGTGAAAGCGGTGGACTTGTGTGTGGAGTGCGTCGAGCGGTGGATTCGAAGCGTTGCGTTGCTGCACGCGGTAGTGCGTAAAGTAGTCTATTGTTTTTTCCTCGAACAGAAGCGCAACGAATATCCAGAAGTGAAGTGTCCTTGGATAACTTGCCATGAGTCGAATGAGCGCATCTTCATGTGCTCGAATTCTTAGAAAGTAGAAGTCGCTTTTTGCATATCGCTCTGGTGCTGAAGCCCGTGCAAGACGCCTGAACATCTCTGTATGCTTGACCTCTTCATCCAAAAAGATCTCGAGACAAACCTTGAGATCCCAGGACATTTGGCTGGCCCAAGGAATGAGCTGTTCGACGACTCGACATAAAAAGCGGTCTTCCAAGAAAATGAATTGCTCACAAACGTATTGGGCAAACAATTGGTTATAAATCAACCTATCTTCTTCATCGAGAATCTGCCGGTAACTGTGACAGTGAAAAAGAGGAGTCAGCACCTCGGGGAAGTGGTGCAATTCGAGGTCTACACCCTTGTGCCACGGTAATTGCTCGAGGCTGTAGGTGTCCTTCATCGCATTCTTGGCTATTGACTTCAAATCGGGCAAAGCCATTGATACATACCCCACTGACATTTTGGGGTATATCGGCCGGTCTGATGAAGTTTAAAACATTTTTTTTTGTATCCAAGTAGTACTCAAGTTTTCTTATTATTATCCGATTGTTCCCGAGCCATCAGGACGAGGATATTGTTGTGTCGGCTACAAGTGGAAACTGTGCAGAGCGCGTTCAAACTCAGCTCAATAAGAACTCAGAGAAACTTGCACTTTGGAGCATTTCTCAGGGACGTTCCTCATTCGAGGATGTTTGCTTGCGCGCCGCTCAGTGCCAGAAGCGTTTGACTGAGTCGGGCGTGCAGACCGGAGACTCGGTGCTTCTGCTATGTCTTCCCGGACCTGATGTTTATCCACTCCTACTGGCAATTCTCGCTCAAGGATTGACTGTGGTATTTCTTGAGCCTTGGATGCCCCGAGGGCACATAGATCGTGCGGTCAAGGTTTCTGGGTTGAAGTTTGTTTTGGCCGATGCATTTGGAAGTTTTTGGAGATTTCGCCACTCTGAGCTGAGGGCTCTCCCCTTGCTTCGTGTGGACTCATTGCTGAGCGGTTCGGGATGTATTGACGACTTTAACATTGTTCCAGTTGATCCAAATCAAATCGCTACAATCACG
>JBEAPS010000032.1:0-3524 GCA_041164285.1 Pseudomonadota bacterium | reverse complement strand
CGTTCTGTGTCTGTGGTGAGAACCCATCCAACCAATGGCTTGGATTCAAGCGAGTCTGCGGAGGTACTTTCAACACAAAATGGTGTTGTTCTCAAAGTGAAAGACCGTATTGAAACGGGAGTGCCGGGGCGTATTGTTTTTCCTGAGGTGCCCGAGAATTTGAGGGCAGAGCCGACCCTGAGCTTGCTTGTTGAAAGTGACAAAGGTGGTGTGCAGGATCTTGAGTTGAATTATTTGAGTGAGGGTCTCACGTGGAAAGCAGACTACATTGCAAACCTCAACTCGACAGATGACCAGCTCGAATTGACGGGGTTTGTGACGCTGACCAACCAAAGCGGTACCTCATTTTCGAATGCACAGCTTCAGTTCATGGCAGGACAAGTTCAGACGGTTCAAAACAACAGCAGAAATAAAATGATGCTCAGGCGCAGCGCTGATTATTCAGCAGATTCGGCAATGATGGCTGAAGGTCTGCCACAAATGCAAGGTGAGTCCTTTTTCGAGTACCATCTGTATACATTGCCTCGCCAAACAACTCTGCTCTCTAACCAGACCAAGCAATTGACCTTGTTGCAGGCGTCTGAAGTGAAGGTGCGCAAGGAAATTCTCTTCCACAGTTCTGGCTATTATGACATCTCTGATAATTTCAACTTTCAAGATGAGCGTGGGGAAGGAGAATCTGCCGACAGCATTGAGTTGGGAAAACCAGTTCAGGGTGGGGTGTTTATTGCGTTTGAAAACAACAAGGTGTCTGGGTTAGGTAGCGCGCTGCCCGCAGGAATTGTTCGTGTCTACAAACGCGACAGCGCCACTCTTTCTCAATTTTTGGGAGAGGACAGAATTTCGCATGTACCGGAAAATGAGAGCGTGCGTGTTCGTCTTGGGAGTTCGTTCGATGTGACAGCGCGCAAAAAGCGTCTCAAGATTAAAAATCTTCCTTCCATCAGAGGAATGCGAAAAGACATTCGAATTGTTGAATATACCGAGCGGATTACTTTTAAGAATGCAAAAGATGCTGATCAGAAAGTTATTTACAGAGACTCTCTGCCAGCTGATTCTGAAGTTCTAAAGTCATCGTTCAAGCACAAATCGCTGGGGAATGGGAATACTGAGTGGAGCGCGCAGGTTCCCGCAAAAGGCAAGTTGGTTCTGGAATACACGGTACGCGCTCAGTTGGATTGAGTTTTTATACCTCTTCTATTGATACTCACCCTGATGCGACGACTATGAAGCTGAGGAGCGGAACAGCCGCCTTGCCGTTTCAATCACTTGCGGCGAAGATTATAATTATTCGGAGAAACCTCTGAAAAATTGCGCCGCGTAACCCTTTGTGTATGAGAGTTGGAATGCGGTGTTCAAGCAAACATAAGGCGTGACGTTTTTAGTGAGGTGCTTTTCATTTCTTGAGAGTTTACTTCACTAACGCAAAACTCTCAGTCAGGAAGTTCTGCATCGCCTGCCAGCTACGCGTATCTGCGAGTGGGTTGTAGGCTGCGCCTTTTTTGGGGTCGTTGCCGGCTGTGGGGTCGGTGAATGAATGTACGGCACCTCCGTATTTGATAAGCTGCCAATCGATACTGTGAGTTCTCATCTCTTGTTCGAAGGCGTTTAGGTTGTCGGCAGAAACGAGCGGGTCGTCTGCGCCATGGAGCGCTAACACGCGTGCTTTAATGTTTTTTCCATCAGCCGGCGTGGGACTGTCGAGCCCTCCGTGAAAACTTACGACCGCTCTGAGTTCGGCTCCGCTGCGGGCAAGTTCTATAACTCCGGTTCCACCGAAGCAGTACCCTACAGCAGCAATCGGTTGTTTGTTTGAAATCGATTTCAGCACCTCTAATCCCGCATTAAGCCGGTCACGGAAGAGTCTGCGGTCTTTGTAGTATTGGGCTGAATTGGCCTTTGCCTCGCTTGAGGTTTTTGGTCTTACGTTTTTTCCAAAAATATCTGAAGCGAACACCTGATAGCCCAGTGCTGCAAGTGCGTCTGCTTTTGTTTTAGTTTTGTCGGTGATTCCCATCCAGTCATGTACGACAAGAATGCTTCCCTTGGTGCCGCTCCCCACTTGATAGCCTTCCATTTGAAGAGTGCCTACGGGGTATGGAACGGCTTTTCCCATAAATTGAGGTGCGGCTATTGCATGGGAGTGTGCGCTCAGTGCGAGAATGAGTGCTGCGAATTTGGTGAGCATCTTCGGTGGGCTCCTTATTTTACGATTGCAAATTAAATATGAAAAATATACTACTTAAAATCTCATGATATAGTTTTTATTATTAAAAGTATCGATATTAAAGTTGCAGAATAAAACTCCGAATAGAAAGGTAGGAGGCAATAGAGCCTTCAAGAACAAACAGAGGTTTCCATGAAATTCTTCAATCAGTTCCTTGTATCGCTTTCTATTGCATCACTCGCAGCTTGCGGCACCATCGACCAAAATGCAAACATCGACGATGCGCTCGAAACACTTTCATCATCTGAACTCGCTGAGTAAAAAGCCGCAGAAGAGGAACTGAGTGCTCTTGGATTCAACCACGATGCTTGCAAGATTTTGATGAGTCAGGTCACCTACACACACCAACAGGGTGGCTCACTTGATATTGGCTATGAGTTTTTCAAGCTGTCGGGCGGCGACCGCGTGCGCATCACTGAGATCTCGAGCCAAAAGGTTGTGTGGGACTCGGGTGAGCTTCCTGCGGCGAGTGGTTCCTTGAGTGTTGATGTGGCTTCTCTTAAGCCCGGGCAGTACCGAGTTCAGGGCTTCATGAATACGAAGAAAACAAACCAGCAAGCTGACTGTGGACCACGCAAACGTGTTGTGATTCGTGTGAGATAAGTTCGCCTTTTCGCTGTCTCCCAAGTTTTTTTGACACCCTGATGTTTTTCATCAGGGTGTTTTTTTTCATGACAAAAGTTGAAAAAATGTTGTTGTAAATTGTTCTCAATAGAACTTTCAATGGAAATGCGATGAAAACCACAAATTTTTTCGAGGCGCAAAAGCGCGCAGACACTCAAAGTACTCTATGGCGCATCTTGTTTTTGATGACTTCAGCATGCATTGCGTTCTTAGTTGGTTTTGCCGGAGCAGCAATCTTTAAGATGCTTATGGCGAGTGCGGGAGCAGAGCTTCCACCATGGAATAGCAACCTTGGTATCACTGTTTCGCTTCTCGTATTTTGCTTCATTTTTGTGAATTTTTTTGTCCATTGGATGAAGCTCAATAAAGTGGGTACACGTGCCCTTTTGAGCCTCACAGGAGCTCAGCGTATTCGATTCGATACAACCAAACCTACTGAACGAAGATTCATCAACGTCTCACAAGAAATTGCTCTCGCCAGCGGCACCAAATTACCTGAGCTCTACGTTTTGCCTCGCGATGAGTCTATAAACGCATTCACGCTTGATCTCATGGATCAGAAGGCAGCTCTTGTGGTCACTGAATCAGCTATACATTGGCTGACTCGCTCGGAATTGCAAGGAGTGGTTGCTCATGAATTTGCTCATATTCTCAACTCAGATGTCGCGGTGAA
>JBEAPS010000031.1:0-9898 GCA_041164285.1 Pseudomonadota bacterium | reverse complement strand
GAACTTAGAAAAAAGCTGGCGTATGGATGTGGCTTCAGGCGCTACCCAAACGATCCATACCGTTCGGGCGGCTGCTGGCCACTTGTAAATCTCTGGTTTGGCTTAGCACTCGGAAGCCTTGAAGATTCAGCTGATCATGTATCTGAAATTAAAGATATTTTACAACAAGTAGCCGCTGCATCCAACACACTCGGACTGCTCCCCGAGCAAGTCGACCCACACTCTGGAGAGCCCAGTTGGATTGTGCCACTTGGATGGTCGCATGCATTTTTCCTCCAACTCTCTCACCGGTTACAGCAAAAGTCTGACCTACAGAAAAATCTTGAATAAACTCGCGTGAGTGACTAGAGCCTAGGCTGAGAGATGAGCATAGACCGATTCGGTTTGTGAGGCTGTCGCACACTGCGTGGGAGTTTGGAATGCGTTCTGTAGAGTACGAAATTGTCGTTGTCGGCGGTGGTCACGCGGGAATTGAAGCTGCGCTCGCATCTGCTCGCATGGGACTAAAAACATGTCTTCTCACCATGAGTATCGACCGGATTGGCCAAATGTCCTGTAACCCTGCCATTGGTGGCACAGCCAAGGGACATCTTGTCAAAGAGATCGACGCCCTTGGCGGTGAAATGGGCGCTGCGATCGACAAGGCTGGTATACAGTTTCGGATTCTCAATCGCTCCAAAGGCCCTGCGATCTGGAGTTCCCGAGCACAGGCCGACATGGAATTGTATCGCAATTACATGCGCAAGGTGTGTGAAAATGCTGAAAATCTCGAATTACATCAGGACACAGTTACAAGCCTCTTGATTGAAAACGACACCGTCGTAGGAGTGAGAACAGCACTTGATCAAGTCATCCGCAGTCAATGCGTAGTCCTAACCAACGGAACCTTTCTCAATGGGCTCATTCATATTGGCGACCGGCGTATTACTGCGGGACGGTCCGGAGAGCCTGCCAGTGTTGAGCTTGCTGAAGCACTGAGAACGTTCGGGTTTAAAATTGGCCGCATGAAAACAGGGACAACACCACGTCTCGATGCTCGCAGCATCGATTTTTCAAAACTACAACGGCAAGATTCAGATCCTGATTTTGTTCCATTTAGCTTGAGAACAGAGCGCATCTCTCAACCCTTACTCCCCTGCTACATCACCTACACAACCGAAGAGACCCACAAAATCATTCGGGATCACATGCACCTCTCTCCACTTTATAGCGGAACAATCACTGGAATTGGACCTCGATACTGTCCTAGTATTGAGGACAAAATAGTTAAGTTTCCTGACAAACTTTCGCATCAAATCTTTATTGAACCAGAAGGCTACGACACTCACGAAATTTATCCAAATGGCGTATCTACAAGCCTACCTATTGAGATTCAGGAAAAATTTATCCACAGCATTCCCGGTTTCGAGAATGCAAAAATCATGAAGCCCGGATACGCAATTGAATATGATTATATTCAACCAACCGAACTTCATCCGACTCTTGAAGCCAAAGCTCTGCAGAATTTGTATTTTGCTGGCCAGATCAATGGCACAACTGGTTATGAGGAGGCCGCTGCACAGGGTCTCATTGCGGGAATCAACGCAGCGTTAAGAGTTAAAAACAAAGCTCCATTCGTTCCCAGTCGGCAGGAAAGCTACATCGGAGTGATGGTCGACGACCTCACCACATTGGGGACTCAAGAGCCTTACCGCATGTTCACGAGTCGGGCTGAAAACCGATTGAAGCTGAGAGAAGACAATGCCGACACTCGCCTCAGAAAATACGCATGGGAGCTCGGCCTCATCAGTCAAGCTGAGTATTCTGAATTTACTACCCGTGTCAGGCTCGTGGATGAAGAACGTTCACGACTTAAGGCCACATGGCTGAATCCCACACCCGAAATCAACGTTCGCTTGGCAGAGGCTGGGTTACCAGTTTTGACCAACACCTCTACGAGTCTCGATGCCTATCTCAAACGACCAGAGGTGGATATCCTACGGTTGTGCGCCGCCGGCTTTGCCGACATCGCTCTGGGGCACCGCGTGCTTCGGTCAATTGAAATTGAAACCAAATACGATGGCTATATCCGTCGAGAAGAATCAGTTGCCGACAGATTGCAGAAACTTGATTCAATTTGGATCCCCAAATCGCTTAACTACGGCGAAATCTCTGGCCTTTCGCGAGAAGTGGTCGAGAAGCTAAAAAAGCACTCTCCGAGCACACTCGGACAGGCCTCGCGCATTAGTGGCATCACCCCAGCTGCTGTCACACTCCTCATATCTGTGATTGAAAAGGGCCGTCAGCCAGTTGTCGGCAAATCAATGCCCAGCTCCTGACATTTCCCCCACACGCCAACATGTTAGCATTGAATTGAGTGCCGTCCGATTGGGCTATGCCAGTCTGCACTTGTTTGACTAAATTTAGAAAAACTGACTTTTTATTGGAATAGCGCGCTATGGCTCTGCTCGACGGACAACTCACATCACAACGCTTTCAAACCACAGTGCGGTGGACTTTGGTTGTTGCATTGTGGGCTTTGCTCATGTCCATGGGCTCCGGTCAGTCAGGAATTGCGAATTATGTTGAACTCGTGAAAAAGCGAAATGTGCTTGTCGACGTGAACACCCGACTCAAAATAGAAAATCAACATCTTGAACAAAAAATTCACCTACTCCAAACAAGCACTGCGGAGCAACTTCGCTTTCTTAAAGGGGAGTTTGGTTATGTGCAGCCAGGGGAATTCATATACCGGTTTGAAGATGAAAAGCACCGGCCCAAACCGGTTGAGGCAAAGCGCCCCTCTCACACTTCCGATAAAGACGGCGCGCACAACCCGAATGGGTAGGAAAATTTGTATTGAGGCTAAACGTTATGACAAAATATCGAAATAACTCTGACCCTTTAGAGACTCAACAAATCAATGAGACACGAGGTCATTCATTGCGTGCCAGAAAAGCCACAATGCTCAACTCCATTCGTAAATTACTCACTCTCAATTTGACTGGATTAGTGTTTACACTTGTCAGCTGTAGTGCATACGACCTGTCCAAGGCTGGCAACTTCTATTACCCGCCGAACAATCCAGACGCACCAATATGGGAAGACAACATCAACAATATAGTACTCTACAAATGCGGTAGTTGCCACACACCCGCGACACCATGGTTTAAGCCCAGCAACACACCTGCACAGATAAATACAGAAAACCCGAATTTTAGTCTGGAACGCATCACACTTGAAGCCTTTTTTGATGAAAAAAATCAGGAAAAGATGAGAATTATCAAAAAATGCATTGAAGATGTATGCGGCACAGAGGGAATCCCAATGCCACCAAATTTTGCAAGTCAGTTGAGCCCAGAAGAAAAAACAGGCTTAATTAATTTTGTAAACAAATTCATCGTCCAGTCGGAATCCAATTTGAGCGCTTTTTTCCAAGAGAATTGTTCACTTTGTCATGGTGATGACGGCAAGTCAAAGGGCAGTTCTACTCAGAACAAACAAATCGGCGAAAGCCAATCAGACACATTTGAAAAGTACAAAAATGCATATACAACGCTGGCCCCCATGCCAAACTATAGCTCCGGCTATTCAGACTCCGATGCAGAAAATGATTGGAAAATTATTACTGGCAACTAAAAGCACAAACATGGTAATCAGTTACGAACCGATGGGCCTCATACCCGCGAACAGCTCAATCTTGTGAGGATTTCCACCCAATCAACTTGATAAAAATTCTTTCAGCAAGCCTATTTTTTTTCTGCTAAGTACCAATCATTAAAAGATAAATAAATATTTTCCTCATACTTGCGATCCAAAAAGCCGAAGCGCTTTAAGTAGTTCTGTTTTGGGGGTTTCAATGTTTACACGTGCTTCTCATGGAAGCGCGGTCCCGAAAGCACTAAGACGAGTGCTTGCTGGGATTGCGTTCGCAATGGTGGGCTGTACTTCAAAAGTTTCGACTGAGGACAAAATTGTCAAAAGTAAGATCCCAGTTTCTCCTTTGGTGACTGGGAGTAATGTGACTAAGCCAGAGGAGGTGATTCCGTTTTCAAACGACGAAGCGTTTGATTACATCTCGAAGAGCTGTGGTGGCTGCCATGGACCCGAGGGGTTGTACCGCGCAAATTGGGACGTGCCCGCACGCGACAAGCTCACGGTAGGAGTATTGGAAGGAGTGGCGGGAATTACCCGCGCTTATCAAGCTATAGCCAATAAATATGACGGAAATGAAGGCGCATCGCCTTCAGCAATGCCTTTGGGAGTCGACTTTGTAAGCAATCAAAGCGCAAAGACCGACGCTAGCAGAATGCTGAAGTGGTTTGCGGAAGCAATGCCTACCGTAGTGAAAGATGCAAACTTTTTGTATCCGGTTGATGAAAAAAGCGGGTCCAAGCTTGTGACGACGTCAGATGTTAAAGTGTCGCTGAACTATAAGTGTAAACAGGTGCGAACCGGAATTTCATATTTAACCAAATTAACGTCGAGTCTTTACCGAAGAAATCCGACCAGTGAAGAAATTGCTCTATTGGGAGATGAGGCCCGAACTCCAATTTCCGAGGCAAAGCGAAAGCAGATTGCATCGAGGATTAAAGAGCCAAACTCGCCCTCACAACTCGAATTCCAACAAGTGGGATTGAGAACTTTTGCGCAGAAAATTGCAGATGCTGCTAAAATTAATCCCGCAGAGATAGACGTGGCAGCACAAAGAGCTGCGATACAAGCGGATTTGAAGGACGAATTTTATCAGCTACTACTCAAGAATTATACCACAATGCCCTACCGTGACATACTGTTGCTCAACAAAGTCATGGTCACAAGTAACACAGCTCCACTTTATGAAAATTGTGCAGCTCCCCAACAGCCGGAAACTTGGAGCGAATGCAATCTCAATGAGGAGCGCTCTAATTACTTTGGAACAGTTGGGTACTTGCGTGCGAAGCCATCGTCGTTTCTTGAAAACGGAAACAATTATGGACGCGCGGGTTCCATGTTTGTTGTGGCCTCAGGCGAAGCGTTGCTACCTCAAACGAGCGGTCCTGTCGGGGTGGAAGTCAATGGTTTGCCTCAATGCTTGACCGAATCAACGAAAGACGCGCGAGCCAGACGCAATAAGATTGCCATAGCTGGTGAGGACGAGCCCTTAACTGGACCATACGGAACAATGACAGTCCCAGGTTTCGGAAATGTATGTCAAGGGTGTCACGTCCGCAGAGGACTCGCTGCTGGTTCAAAGGTTTATAGGCCATTTGGTAAATTCGGCGAGCGGCTCACGGAACAGGTCATCGACGAAGCATGCGCTGCGCAAACTCCCGGTGGCGAATGCAACTTCAATGACCAAAACAACAGCCTCTACAAAGACGACCTGATGGAAGCGACTGCAGAAGATAAAGCCAACTACGTCAATGCCTCTGCCCGATTTGTCACTGCAGCTCCCGCTCAAAAGTCCCGCGGTGCTGAACTTGACGCAACAGAAGCGGTCACTGCCACTTTTCTAAAGAGCCTATTGGCAGAAACAAGCGATGGTGCAAGAAGCTGCATTCCAGTCGATTCAAAAACCATCAAAGAAGTGAATTCAATCAAAGAAATGTCTGAGTTCGTAGTTGGCACTAACGGAAACGTCGCACGTGGTCTTGCGCGGCTGATTCCTAAAGCACTCGCAGGAACACAGGTTACAAATCAAGAAGTGATCATGGCGGTCAACAAGGCATCGAGCGAAAGCAACGGCATGCTTGAAGACATGATTATTGCATATTTAACGACTGAAACATTCGCATGTCAGGAGGAATGAAATGAAATTAGGACAGTCAACCTTATTTTCTTTGGCGGTCACAGCAACAGGGCTCATGCTCGGCTGTACGCAGCGCGCACCCTACTCTACAGTGTCGTCAGGTGGGATCGCAGAGCCAGCTAATAAAGCTGCTGCTGATGCTCATGCAAAAGCAATCTTTACCGACCAGTCTCGCGACGAGACGAGAAATCTGGTTGGTGAAAAGTTTCGTGTGAAAGACTCCGCACTACTCAAAGGCACGCTGAACTGTGTGGGTGACGATGTGAATCAACTTCTTACCGTGCCTGACGATGCGATCAAGACAGCAAATGGCGCGGGTGCAGCATCACCTGGAAAAGAAAGAGTCGTGCCATTCGGCTTGGTTGCAGCTGGCACAAGCATCATCGAAGCCAAAAAGGCAGAACTCTACGACCCAGATGCTGAAGGCCGAGAGAGTTCAGCTTCGCCAGAGGCTACTGTGAATTATCTGAATGCAGCCACACTTGTTGCTGAAGTCGTTGCACACAACGCAGATGTGAGCACTCCGAATTCTAAGGCCTATTGTAGAACTGCTGAAGCAGCGAAAGATCTCATCATCCGGTGTGTTCCAAACGTTGCTGAGGATAGCCTAAAAGCCGTTATCGGCGGCAAGACTATCCCAGAAAAAATGGCCGAGAAATGCAACGAAGGTGCGAGCGACGCAGAAAAAGATCTCAATAGCCGAGTTGCTCTTGCGAGCTTTCTGAGTTCATGGACCTTTCTAAAATCTGAGCGCTAAAAAATTCATATTTTATTAGGAGAAGTTTCTAATGGCAGGCAATAAATTAAACCGACGAGATGCAATGCGAATGATGTTGATGAGTGGTGCTGGCGCATCACTTCTCAAATACGACCCGACAGTGATTCTCAAGCCGCAGAATTATACGAGTGTGGACGCGGTTCAAAATATGCTGCTCGCATTCAAAGGTGGTCCGGCATACGACAGAGTTTATGGAGCGTTTGCTCAAGAAGCAAGCAACGACATTGTGTTTGTTAACGTCAAGTTCTACATGGGTATGAACGGTAACTATCTCATGAAGATTGGCAACAACAGCATTATGAACAAAGCTCCTAATGCTGGCCAATTCCTCAGGCAAGCAGGATTTGACAGTCGTGCAACTCGACCAAAACACATGCAAGCCTCTTTGAATGGCTACTTCTCCAATCTGCTTTATTCCGGCACGATTGATGGGCTAGCTCGCAGTAACACAAATGTGATCGCAGGAACGGCCAATGAGATTGCCGCAAGCGCCGCCGAGGCAGATGCTATGCTTCAAGATTATTCTGTCTTTGGTTCTACTGGATTGGGAGGAATTGGTCAGCACAATCAGCAGACGTTCAATATTAACTTCAGCAATAATCCTGGCTCTGAAGGCTTTGGCTGTATGAATTACCTGCTTGAAAGCCAGGGAATACTCAAGAGCCCCATGGGAGTTGTAGCGTTGGGTGGAAGAAACCGAGTCATTTCGAACACCGCGGGCACTGCGGCCCAAGGCGTCACGACGAGCGTGTTCAACCAAGGTGTTGCAGCTCTGACTAGCGATGCCTACGTCAAGAAAAGTGAAGAAACCAACATGGCTCTTCTTTTTGACACTATGGCTGGACCAAAAGCGAAGGAAGCAACAGAAATGCGTGAGCGCGTGCGCGAAAGCATTCTCGACCTGCGCAGTAAGGTTGCAGGCTTTTCTGAGGTTGAATCGCTTGAAGAGAGCGCTTGGATGCCGGGTGTAACCGCGGCCTCAAATGACAGAACATCTGCGTCACTTGCTTACTTCGGCCTAGCAGGACGAGCTGCTGCCACTGGGCTTTACACAAACTTTGCCATTGGGATCAACACAATCGACCTCAATGGTCAGAACATGGATATCAACCAAGTAGGAACTTTGAATGCAATTGATGCCATCCAGCAAACAGGTATTGGCTTGCACATGCTCATTAAGCGGTTGAAGGCTGCCAACAAGAGTTATGTGATTCAGATTGAATCAGAACTCTCACGTAACTTGCAGATGGGCGACAGTGGCGTTCTCAGTGCTGTGACAATTGTGGGTGGCCCCAAATTTAGAAACTATCAAAGCGACTTTCTCGCTCCAACTCAGCTCAATGGCACAGACACAAATGCCCAGGCAGCTGCATTTGCAGCAGGAAAAGCCGTAACAAGCTCTGGTGGAGAAGTAGGACAAGGTTCAGTCAACAAAGACATGCAACGACTTGGAGTCGCACAGATCATCGCAGAAGCAACAGGTACAACAGAGAAAGTTGAAGAACTCGGAAGAAATAGGCTCGTTTTCACGAAGAGTTGAATTACAGCGCTGCCGTCGCAAGCAGCCAAGTTCGATGCCAAGAGTTTTTGCTCGGCATCGAATTTTTTTTTTCGAACAAGCCCTCACTTTTAATAACACATCCTGATAGCTTCGTCGAAGACAGTCAGGTCTACGAAAGCGCCCCTCTCCTTCTCTCAACAGCACTGTCCTACAATCTGCTCTGCGCCTTTCCATCAGTTGTTAGCCAATTGAGGTGAGCGATTGAGAATCAGCCTGCACGCCACCTCATCAACTAGAAACACAGACAGAACTTGCGAAACACAGAGTTTATTTTCACCTAGGTCAAATCTGTTACTGGAGTGAAAAGGCTTATAGTCAGTTACAAATTCGACTCAATATAAACAAGAACAGACTCTCGCAGGCCTTTTTGTGCCTACTCCTCCCACGACGCACCGCATGAGGAGTAGGCATAAAAAAGGGCTCCAACGAACTACGTTGGAGCCCCGCTTACGCTAGTTAAAAAGAGTCGCTATGAATCCCTCAAGGATTCAGTGTTCCTAACCACTGCGACAGAGCGGCTCGGTTGTCTGGAGTGATTCTGTTCGCCTGATTAGCTGGTGGCATCGGTCTGTTGGCGCTGTCCATTCGAGCCTTCATTCCCCTAGCATTGCGTCTGATTGTGTCGAATATTGCCGGCGGAGCCGTTCCTCCATGAACATGGTCATGGCAAGCAGCTAAACAACTCGCTTCAATGATTGCTTTGTACCGATTGTCAAATTCTGCAACTCTAGGGTTAACCTCAGGTTCGGATCTGTCGTCATCCTCATCATCAACTTTTATGACTGCTTTAACCGACGTTAATTTCTCGAGAAGTGCTGCAAGTTTAATGCGTGCTTCCGGTTGCGCCCCTCCAGGTGGCATTTTGTTCTTTTCGAGCTGTACCTTAATTTTCTCAGCATTTGCCTTCCACGAATCAATTTTAAGTGCTTCTTCAAACCCGCCACTCTTCCCATGACAACTCAGGCAGTTTTGCTGTACGAGCTCCCTGCTTTCAGGATCGTCAATTTCAAGAACGGCCACAGGGCCTGATACCGAGTCAGCTCCCAATTCCTGGCTACGAAGAAAGCGTCCATTCTTTTCACTGTAAGCTAGCCCTCGTCCGGTCAACTGTGGCTCTCCATTCACTTCCTCGAATTGAAATGAAACCGTCGATGAGTCGGTCAGCCCATCTACTTGCACCCTTTGGACTGTAACATCCGCCAGAACTCCCCGTTTTCCCTTGAAAAATACAATCTTTGAACCATCTGAAACCCAGAATCTTTCGTCTCCAGCTATGCCAAAGCCGAGCAGTGTCTCAAGTGGAGTCGTTCTACCGCGATAGTCGAGACGAGTGGCAAGATTCAGGCCAAACTTACCCTGTCCAGAAATGATCTGGTAGTTTTCTCCAACCTTTAACAGTGCCTGTGCGCGACTCACTGACAAAACAGTGGGCGCAGAGTCGCCAAATGCAACATTGGCTCGCTGAACAACTTTAGAGTCATCTTCCCTGTATGTAATGAGAGCAACACTTGAAGAAGTGAATGCCCAATATTCCCTTTCTCCTACTGGATAAATTTTTGCTGCTGCGTCCTCGGGAAGGGGCGAGGGTTGGTAGACCTGCGGAGTGGGCTCAGATGCATTGAGATCAATGCCCACGCTGGAGCCATTGTCTAACATGATAAGTGACTTGTTTTTACTTGTAAATCCGCTACCAATCACTTTTCCACTAAGTTTAAAATCTCCAAACTCCATGGAATCGAAGAGAACCTTTCCATCTCGCTTCTTGACTGCTACGTTTGAGCTTGTCTGG
>JBEAPS010000030.1:0-27103 GCA_041164285.1 Pseudomonadota bacterium | reverse complement strand
CTCCACCAGCACAGCAGGCAAATGCGCCAAAGCTGCACCAAGCCCAACCCACGAATGTGGCTAATGCTCCGGTTGCAGAGATCATCTCTGAGTCATTTGCAAATGCGAAGTTGAAAAAAGAGCCCAGTGTGCCTGAGAAAGCTTCAAAAAATTCAGTTGAATCAAAGCAAAGATCAGAGCCACCAGACACACCGAAACCCGAAAAGAACAAATCAGCCGCTCTGGTTTCAAAACCACCTGCAGAACGGAAGCCTGGGCTGGACGAAATCGTAAAGTCATCGCACCAGTTCGAAGCCCCGCCGAAATCGGCTGCACCAAAGGAGCTCGAGGCACTTCTCACTGAGAAGGTTGAGGAAAAATTTATTTTTGGTGTTAAGCGAGAATTCTTTTATGCCTTTTTAATTATCATCGTCTGTATTGTCGTTGGCTATTTTCTTGGCAATAGCGAGTTCACTCACTAACCTAAATATGCCTAATTTCATTTAAACTAATCTTAAGTTTTAGCAATTTACCATTGCATTTAACGAAGTGACAGCTTCAGTTCTCATAGGCAAGTCCGATATCGAGAAAAGCATTTTGTTCTCTCTATTGGAGTGCACACATGGTGTTAAATCGCTCAAAGATTAAGTCTAGACAGCAATCTGGCTGGATTACGACTACCCGAGAGCTTGGACTCAGCCGCGTTAAGCGCCTGGCCTTGTATAAAAGATTTGTGGCAAAAAACACATACCGAGCGACTCTTTTTTCCGAAGTAAATAAGCTTATTTTCGTCCAGGATTTCGATTCTGCCGGCAGACAATTGTCACAACTCGCAAGCTTATTTTGGAATGACCCTGAAATTCACTTCAGGCGCGTTGAAGTTGCCTGCAGAACTGAAAATATTCATGAGGTGACTGAAGAATATAAGAGACTTAAAGCTCTGAACCCAGACCATTTTACGATCGAGGCGGCTTGCCTGCTTAGTCAAATTAGGCTCGAAGAGCTTACAACAGAAGAGGTTGAAGTTTACGAGGACTCGCATCAACAGCGCAGTCGTGGCGAACGTGACGTCATTGCGCTTGATGCCTCAAGTGAGTCAGACCAGCGGAAGACTCAACAACCCATTCGAGACGAAGCAACGAGACAATTAGTCTCCCGATGGGAGTCAAGTAGGCCTCATTCGGTTCCGTCTTCAAGGGGATGGCGAGTGGAGCGTTCCCCGGTAGTTCCTGACGACTTCATCGCTCTTTCCAACCCAACTCTTCCAGAGGCATCGGCCGATGACGAAGAGCCGATAGTCAAGTTACAGTCGGATGCATCAAAAACCGACGTGCGGAATCCAATTGCGAATTCAAGTCAACACCCACTGCTCTTCGCATCTTACCGCCTACGAGACCGACATCCGGAAAGTTCCGCAGCATGGTTTGTGTTGGGATGTGCCTTAGAACTCTCTGGACAGTTGCAGGAAGCAGTTGATGCGTGGACTAGAGCTTTCCAGCTCAACCCAACATCGCTTGCAGTCTTGGCAACAATGGCTGAATTGCAACAAATTGGAGCTCTACCAGAATCAAATGCAGATTATGCAGAAAAGTTTGAGGAGTTGGACAAGTTTCTTGTTCACGGCACCTACGAGACACATGTTCAGCTGTATAGGTATTTTCTCGAGAAGAAAGAGAGCACACATGCTATTGCAGCACTGAGAACACTGGCAGATTGGATGCAACGGCAACGCGGCGATGTACCCCCTGAAATTGAAGTGCTTTGCCTCCTCGGAGCAATGAACGCTTACAAGCTGGACGCGAACTCTACTGCTGCAGAGGCATGCAGACGAGAGGCTGAAAATATTGCAATCGCCTGCAAGAAAGCTCCCAAAAGTTCAGCACAAATCGCTTTCATCGGACAAATAGCTGAAGAGTATGGTCTACCGAATCTGGCTCGACTCTGTTTCTATTCAGTCCTTATAGCGAAAGACACGCCGCTTGATCTTGCAAGCAAAACAGCAGCACACTGTGTTGCAAACTATGCTTCACTCTCCCTAAAAGAATGTCTCAAGACAACATACCTTGTGCATGCTGGCAATCCTGAAATAAGATTTTGTCAATTACTTTGTGATCTAACGCTGTCAGCTATTCCGATTCGCCAATACATGGAAAGAAAAAATAAAATCAGAGACGCACTTGGCAAAAATCAAGCTGCAGTTGCTCTGCAGCTAATGCAAGAAGCCCTACAGGAAACAAATGAAGATGCAGAAATTCATTTTTACATGAGTGAAATGCTATCTCGACTTGGAATTACCGAGCGAGCTAAGCAACACTTCTCTATGATGTACGAACTTGACTCTCACAATGTAGACTCTGTTCTGCGCTACCTAAACTTCTTGCTGAAGAACAAAGAATTTTTTTCCGCTCAAGAAATTGCTCGAAAAACAAATGAAGTTCAGGGACTCACGCAGCAACAACGTAGTGAGCTTCATTGGGCCCGAGCCAGTGCGTTACTCGCGATAGGTGAGGCAGATGAGGCAAAACAGGAAATTGATCGATCACTGAAAACAGATCCATGGAATTCACAATATTTGCTCATTTCATTGAAGCTTGCCATCCCCACGGCAATCAAGACAAATGAACCAAATTTTGGTGAGTGGATTTTCACAACACTGGAAACTCATTTTGCAAACAATCAAAAAGAGTTTCCGGAAGAGACTGTAACTCAAATACTTGAACATGGCCGCAAAGCCCTGCAGGCCGGTTTATCAGAGTATGCTTTTGTCCTTGGAAAACTTTTATTTCTACAACATGAAAAGAACGAAAGTGTCATTGAGTTCTTCAGCAGGGTCGGAGCCAGCTTTCAATCACGATTGGCTGCACAGCAAACACTGCAATTGCTTCAATCTGACTCAGATAAGTGGACATTTTCCCACCTAGCCATGTGCATCGCTCGAATTTACAGTCAAGCTATGGAATGGCCGCTTGTCGATGAATGGCTCGATATTGCTGTCAAGGCGGGAGTAGAAGACAAGCATGTTCGGTCAAAATTGTTTGAGCTCGAAGCACTCAAACTTGCGCTCAATGGCACCAACTTCAGAAAAGCACAAAGCTTGCTAGAAGCTGCACTCGATATCTATGACAACTCGCACAAAATACCACCAGAAACCGCAGTCCTCCATGGGTATCTGATTCTCGCCCAGGGCAACATCAAGGCTGGTATTGAGAAAATGCAGAACTGTATCGGAGATTCAGGATCGATACAGAACCTCTACTTTCTCATCAAAGGTCTTGAGAGAGCGGGTCAACTTTCTGGAGGCGAAGCTGAACAAATTTTAAGGCTTTACAATTTGGCTCCAACCAACACACTCGAACAGAGATTGATAGAAGAAATTTATTGCACAGTCGGAGCACAAAGAAGCGGAGCCTCTGTCAATCTTGCCTGCTAATGTAAAAAGGTGATCTGGAAATTTTCGGTGTCATGTGAGAACATCTGAGACTCAAGGAGAGTCACACATGGCACCGCGGAAGAAAGCTGGTAACCAAAAATCTTCTGATCAGAGCATCGCCCAGCTCAAAAATATCAGAAGCAGGGTGAGTTTAGCGCCTGACTGGTGGCTAGGAAAATCACATATATTAATTGATATGGACGGCACTTTAATTGGTCAGCCCGGCGCTGCATTTCATAATTTGTTCGCCATCTTTGCATTTTTGAGACTGAGCGCTCTTGCCTCCTACAAAGATCTCTACCGAGCTGTCACAAAGGCAATCAAAATAGTTCTTTCAAATCACCAGTTCGACAACAACGAAGACGCATTCTTCGAAACACTGTCACGGGAACTCAATGTGACTCGACAGAAAATTGAACGCTTTGCGGGCAGATTTTTTGATTCCGATTATCCGTTTATTTGTTTGTTTTTGCATTCAGAGCCGGATGCGCGACGATTACTTGACCTAATTCACGCAACTGGAAGGCATGTTACACTTGCAACAAATGCTATTTTTGGTCGCCGAGAGATCGAGCTTAGATTAAAAGCATCTGATTTGTATCTTCACGATTTCGATTTGGTTACGTCGTGGGATGTGATGAAATCCACCAAGCCACACACAGCTTTTTTTGAAGAAACGTTAAAAAAAATAGGGGGCACACCAGAATCCGCAGTTATGATAGGAAACGACCCGTTTTACGATCTTCCAGCCCATCAACTCGGAATTGACACTCTTCTCGTCGGTAGTCGTCTCTCAATTGGAGACATTGCGGACTCGCTCGAAGCCACACTCCCAGCATCTGAGCGAATTTAAACCTACCTCACTTGAATTTTTGAACGCAAGTAAGGCTCTGCAACCAGCAGCGCTAAGGCTGCAAGCGCGTGCTGTATCTGCCCCGTGCGTGCCATTGTGAGAGCTTCGTCAATGGGGACAAAGTGAATTTTGATTTGCTCAAATGGATCATTATGCTCTCGTGGAACTGCGAGTGGCTGACAATCAAAAGCTATGAAATAAGTGATTCGATTCCCTTGAATAGCTGGATTTGGTGCGAAGCCAGGAAGTGACAAAACTCTTTGACTCGTGAGTCCGGTCTCCTCTTCTAGTTCTCGCAAAGCTGCGAGCGTCAGGTCATTCTCCCCTGGATCGACTCCACCGCCAGGCGTTTCGAGAGTGATTGTATTAGTTCCGATGCGATGTTGCTCAACTAAAACAACGTGACCGTCTGCAGTGACGGGTATAACGTTGACCCAAGGAGAGCAACGAATAGTAAACATTGATTGTTTGTGTTGGCCATCATGACTTTTTGCCTCACGAGACTCAACCCGGAAAATTGGACAACGGTAGGTCTCCTGCGGGGCGGTGAGTTCAAATTTTCTGAGTTCTGCGTCTTCCGAGTGGACCATGGGTTGCTTCCTGATTGAAATGTTAGCCGGATCATTTTGCTAGTCTGACGCTGCCAATGTATGTAGTGGACGTCCAATTATGCAAGCTTTTCTTCAGGAGGCACTCATGGCTCTTATTTCAATGCGTCAGCTTCTCGACCACGCGGCTGAAAATTCATACGGCGTTGCTGCGTTCAACGTTAATAACCTTGAACAAATTCAGTCCATCATGGAAGCAGCAAGAGAAACAAATAGCCCAGTGATCATACAAGCCAGCAGGGGAGCTCGCGCATACACTAACGACGTTTTTCTGCGACACCTGATGTTTGCTGCAGTCGAGCTTTATCCAGAGATTCCCGTGTGTGTTCATCAAGATCACGGCAATTCCCTCGCAACCTGTTTGTCTGCAATTCGCAATGGCTTTACAAGTGTAATGATGGATGGCTCCCTCATGGCCGATGGGAAAACACCTGCCTCGTACGATTATAACGTTGAAATCACAAGAGAAGTTGTTAAATGCGCGCACGCTATGGGCATCAGTGTAGAGGGCGAGCTCGGGTGTCTTGGCTCACTTGAAACAGGTGAGGGTGAAAAAGAAGATGGACATGGATTTGAGGGCAAATTGTCGCACGACCAATTATTGACCGACCCAAACGAAGCTGCCCGATTCGTTGAAGAGACAAAAGTGGATGCACTCGCGATTGCCATCGGGACTAGTCATGGCGCTTACAAATTTACTCGTAAGCCAGATGGAAACATTCTCAACATTGAGAGAATCAAAGAAATTCATAAAAAGTGCCCCAACACTCATCTCGTGATGCATGGATCAAGCTCAGTTCCGCAAGACCTCCAAGAAGAGTTCCGAAAATACGGCGGGTCAATGAAAACCACTTGGGGAGTGCCAGTCTCCGAAATTCAGGAGGGAATCCGCAACGGCGTCCGTAAGATCAATGTTGATACCGACAACCGTCTCGCCATGACGGTCGCTATTCGAAAAGTATTCAACGAAAACCCAAGCGAATTTGACCTCAGAAAATACATGGCTCCTGCTCGGGCGGCCATGCAGAAAATTGTAGCCGAAAGAATGGTTCAATTCGGACAAGCAGGACAAGCAAGTAAAATTAAGCCCGTCGGCCTTGAGATTATGGCCAAGCGCTACTCGTGAGGCCTTCTTTTACCCCCCGCAGCATGCTCAGTAAATAGGCAACTACATGCTGCGGTCCGGCAACGATATTCTTATCAGAGAGCGAATTGAAGCTTTCGCCTTCATAATTCACGACTTCACCGCCTGCTTCACGAATGAGCAGTTCTCCTGCAGCCATATCCCAAGGAGAAAGCCGCGATTCAAAAAAGCCGTCAAATATTCCACGGGAAGTCAAAGCGAGGTCAAGAGCTGCCGCGCCATTAATTCTCATCCCTAAGATCTCGTTCTGCATAATTTCTATGCAACGAATAACGCCGGCCAGGGACTCACCTTTATTGGAGCTAAAGCCCGTTGCGATGCTCCATCTACGGGGATCAGTCGTGTCAGTAGATAAAGCCAAACGTTGACCATTACACCAGGCGCCCAACCCTCTTCCCGCAGAGTACAGATCACCCGTCGCCGGTTGAACAATGGCAGCTCGAAGGGGAATGAACTGCCCGCCAACTAACATCCCACAGCCTATCGAAACACAGTAAAAAGCATTCCCCTTCGAAAAGTTACTCGTGCCATCAATAGGGTCGACTATCCAGACAATCTGTCCTTCCTGAGCTGAGTGAGTCCACCCCGTCTCTTCACCAAGGATGACGTGATTTGGATAGCTCGATGAAATCTTTTGCTTAATGTGAGCTTCTGAAGCAACATCAGCGTCGGTCACAAGACCGAGATGATTGCCTTTATCGCTCACTCCAAAGCTCTTGCGAAAGTACTCGAGGGTCAAGGTGCCCGCAGATTCTGCCAAACGAGCAACCCATTCAAGCTCCGGAAGGCCCTCAGGCTCTGTGATATTTAAGTCTGCCATGAGTATCACCCCACTTGTTTTTGATGTGTTTCTTCATAATCAGCCTAGTTTCATGTTAGGGTCTGAATGTTGTGGAGGACTATACCATTCCGTGAAAGGTTTCCCATGGAACCAATGACCATCGCTTTGACCCTAGCTGTGCTCGTTTTGAGTGCCACGATCGGCGCGTACCTCGCTCGAAAAATGGTTCTTCGCCATCACTCTGATGTTCAAGGCCTCGAAGAATCTGCTGAGCAAATCATAAAAAGCGCCAAACAGCGCCGAGATGCTATTCTAGACGAAGCTCTCAAAGCAGCTCGCGAAGAGCTCGACGCTGAGGCACAACGCCTCGAGGAAGAACGCGCCGTCGTTCGCGGATTCAACGATGAGTTTGAGCGTGAACTTAATCAGCGACAAAGCAAAATCGATCGCAAGTGGAACGAATTGCAGAACAGTGAAGTGACGCTCAGCTCACGGCTACAACAGAGTCACACAGCTTCCCCTGAACTCAAGATGAATTGGGAACGGAAACAATCAATCGATTGTCAGCTTATTGAGAGTTTGCTCACTAAAACAGGTGCAGCCCGCTCCGAAATTGAACCCACAATTCTCGAGGAAGTCCTCAATGCAGAAAAGCTTGGTATTTCGAAATGGCTGATCGAAAATCAGGAGCGGCTCAAGGCAGAAGCGCAGCGGGGTGCCCGAGATGTGCTCCTCTCCATCTATAGCCGATACAGTCCTCGGTTCGTATGGCCAAAAACAAGTTTTAGCGTAGAGGCTCCGTCGCGCGATCTCATTTTACGACACTTTGGCGACGGCTCCGCTCTTGCGGAAATTCTGCTTGAAGGAACTGAATCTCATCTTGATCTTGGTCTAGATCCAAACAACTCAGAACCTCCGACTCTCAAAATTTCCAGTGGAGCAGGAGTGGATAAAGAGGCTATTCGCCTGACACTCGAAGACATGTTTGGGAAGAATCAGTTCCAACCTGATAGGGTTAGACAGATGCTTCTGAAGCATAAACAAAACATCGATAAGCTGGTGCTGCGAATGGGGCAAGACGCCATTAAAGTGCTTGGCCTTGACTCCATGCATCCAGAAATTCTCAAGCTCATTGGCTCTTTAAACTTTAGAACAAGTCACCGCCAAAACCAATACTTCCACTCTCTCGAAGTCGCTCGTCTTGCCGGCATGCTCGCTGATGAACTTGGAATCGATCCAAAACTCGCAAAGCGTTCGGGCATTTTGCACGATATCGGTAAAGTTCTTGATTATAAAATTGATGGAAGCCATGCCGTCATCAGCGGTGACTACGCACAAAGATTCGGCGAAGAGGAAGTAGTAGTTGATACAGTACTCTCTCATCACGACGATAAGGTTGTCGAAACTCCACATGCGTATGTTCTAAAGGCTGCGGATGCCATGTCAGGCGCACGACCCGGCGCTCGCGTTGATATGGAAGAAGGCTTCCAAAAGAGAATTGAAAGTATAGCTGATGTGATCAAGAGCTTTCAGCCACAAGGGGTCACTGGCTCAGCGATCATGCATGCCGGACGAGAGGTCCATGTGTTTGTTGACAATCGGCGCATCAAAGAAAGAGATATAGACCCCTTAGCAAGTCATATCTGCAGAAAGCTTGAGAGCGATGTCCAATTCCCAGGACAAATAAAGGTCACTGTTGTGAGACGAATCGAGATATCTGAGGTTGCCTGAGCCCTGGCAATTACCCGGCGACACATTTCGCCCCCCCCTTTCTAGGACCACTCCAGATTCGCATCTTGAAATTAAATTTTTGAAAAAGATAGAAAATAATAAAAAATAATCTATTAATTACAATATGTTAATAAAAAACTAAAAGTTACGCGTTATAAATCCGAAATGAATAATGGAGGGACGATGTGAGCCGTACAGGTCCGTTGACTTTTACAAGCGCATCCCGCCAATGACCATTCATCAAGGAGCATGAGATGCAAACTTCGATCAGTAAAGTTCAGGACCTTTCATCAACAATTCTTCGCTGCCTCTCAGGGCTCACACTTTTTTGGGTTGCTAATCACTTCATCGTGAACGAAACGCTCCTGAAGCAACTCTTATGGACCGGTCCACTTCCCTTTCTGACATTCCTCGTCGGCCACCTCATCATAGCGACACACCTCGCCGGCGGTGCCATGTTGATTTTTGGATTCGTCACCAGAATTGCAGCCATGATTCAATTACCGTTTGTACTTGGAGCGATTGCAATTCACCTCACCATGGATTCCGTGCCCCAACACTTAGCAGCGCTTTATCTCGCGCCGCCCCTGCTTCTGGCACTCTTGACAATCACGGTGTTCGGCCCAAGCAAATACTCAGTTGATCACTTGATTGGACTTGACAGCCCCGAGAGTGACGACTCTTCAGAGAATGGCACTATGGAATTGATACTGCTAAGATCTGAAGCGTCATTGTCCGATAAAGCGAAAGGGATGTTCGAGCACGCATCCAAGCAGACACAAACTGTAAATATCGTCGACGATTTGGAAGGTTGCGAATGCCCAATTGAGCAGGCAAGAAGACAAGCCGCTTAAACTACTCAGAGCGAGGGAACCCCAATTAAAGCTGGGGTCTTCGCCCATCAAGAGGTCAAATGTGTCTAGGTTTTTGTCGAAAATAGCAGAAGAAATTAACATCTGCGAATTTACAGACTACAAAGATTTTTTTCGCACAGTCTATACTGCTGCAAAAAAAGAAAAATCAAACTACACCTACATCACATTTACTGAAGAACTCGGACTTGGGCAGTCGAACCTCATGAATTTGGTCGTCAATGGCCAGCGACGTTTATCACGAAAAAACGCTCTCATCATTATTAAATCGCTTTCCCTCGTTTTAGAAAAAAGACGGTATTTGCTGAGGCTAGTCGAACTCGACAACAGCCGAAACATGCAAAAACGGGAAAAAATCGTTTCAAAAATTATTGATATCAAGAGCGAAGCACTCGCAGATGACCATTCTCGAGACCAACTGAAGTTTTACAGCCATTGGTTGCATGCACTAGTATTTGAGATCATCGGACTTACAAATTCTCCCACAACCCCTGAATCCATAGCTGAAATGCTAATTCCTCATGCGGCTGCCGACGAAGTTGCGAGAAGCCTTCAGCTTCTTGAGTCACTCGGGTTGATTGAAAAAATTAACGATGGTGCAGCTTTTCAAAAAATACAATCCCACTTTATCATGAATGAGAATCTGAAAGGGGTGGGTCCCCTGGCATTCCACAGTAAAATGATCGAACTTGCGAAAGATGCAATGGTCAGAATACATGAAGACGAGCGCGACATTAGCTCTATTACTTTGGCAATGCCCGAGCAAGGAATTACAATGCTCAAAAAGCTTGTCGAAGATTTCCAAGAAAAAATTCTTGAACTTGCTGAGAAGTACTCCAATAGCGACACAGTCTATCAAGTCAACTTTCAGGTGTTTCCGCTCACAAAAAAAATCAAAAGGACGTTGAATAAATGAAAGTTTGGAATGTATTGCTGCTCGTTTTCTTTATATGCGCTTGCTCTGATAACCCAGAGTATGCAGGCGGAAATACGAATGTCGTTATTACAAAAAACCCGAAAGGCTCAGGGGAAGAAACTTCTACAAAACAGCTCAAACTATTCGCCCCTTGGCTCGACGAATCAACAGCACTTGAGCTTTCACCCACAGCCATCACCGGCATCCACGAGGCTGGCTCACGGGAAGTGTTTGGAAACTTCGAGCCAGACGCAGTGGTGAGAATTACGAAGAACAAACCACTGGTAATCGAATTTGCCGTACCAAAAAGCTCAGAGTCAACTGTGTCTGCTGTTCAGATTGAAATTACAAAAATTTCTCTAAAAAACACAACAAGACAGCTTGGAGAAATATCAGGCCAAAAGACACTTCAATTCGCAGTAACAAATATAGGTAGTCTAACTTCATTTGAATACTATATTTCTCCAGCAAAAAAGACAGGCGAAAATCAGTGCGATTTAGAGACAAACCTAAAGAAGCAGGAAGTTTACAGCGGCAGCTCAATCGCATGTGGCAGCAATTCAGATAGGCCCGACGATGACAGAGACGATGACAGAGACGATGACAGAGACGATGACAGGGACGATGACAGAGACGATGATGCCCTAGGGCAGACCGGAATGAGTATTCGCAACTTTTGAAAAAGAGTAACTCTAACACTCTTGCAGATTTCACTGACAGTTCACTTACCAGCACCAATCTTCCCTTGAACAACCAATTATTCTCCTCAGCATTTCGGATATTTTCAACTGCCACTCACATTTCCTCAGGTAGCTCCGATAAGACTTTTGGGTGAGTTTGGGCGAGTTAAATGAAAATGAGGATGCCCATGAAAGCTGTTTTTCTCGGTATTTGTACTGTGGTCGCCGTAACGTTGATCTCTTGTGGCGACAAGCCAACCGGCGACGTCATTGTAGCCCTTTTAGGCAAAACTGCAGGTGAGTCGGCGACGACTTCTGGCGATGCTGGGTCCGGAGGAACACGGGCTAGCGGAACGGGGACAAGCGGCACGGCCGCTTCAGCAGACGGAATTTGCAAACCAGCATTCAGCTTTGCTGAGGCTCAACAACGCTGCGCATCTTGCCACTCGTCAGCGGGAGGCAATGCGAAGTGGTCGGGAGCCGATGGTTCAGAAGCAGATTGGAAGGCGTTTGCGTCAGAGATCCGCGCATCCGTTGAAACTGACTATATGCCACTTGGCAAATTCGAACCCGCAGACAAGGAAAAGTTCTTGGCTTACATGGATGGCCTCACAGGGAGTTGCACTCCAGCTACAGAAACCGGCGGAGGAGGCACTTCAGACCAGTCAGATCCAAACATCATGTCATTGTCCGAGGCAAAAGCACAATGCGCGGGCTGCCACGTCGCAAATGGCCCGGGCGCTAAGTGGTGGGACAAGGCTGACGGAAGCGAGGAAGATTGGCGCGCAGCAGCCCCCGCATTACTTGCGGCCGTTGAGAATGGAATTTCTTCGCTCAACCAGATGCCCCCAAGTGGCTTTACTGGTAACAACCAAGTACGTTTCGTTAATTTCATTAAAAAACTGAGAGACAACCAAAGCAACACTCCAATCACATACTCTCTGGAGACGGCAAAACCTCTATGCGTCGGTTGCCACAACGGAACTAGAGCCGCAAAAGGTGTCAATCTTGAACTGTTGGCAACATGGAGAAACAATCAAGATGTGGCCGATGAGGTTAACAAAGGTGACATGCCAGAGAACTTCAGACTCAATCCGCAAGAAAAAGCAGCATTGCTGAGGTTTATCAACAACCTGTAACTCGATTTTAACGCACTATGATCAAAGGCGGGCAGGTCTTTCGACCTGCCCGCCTTTGCTTTTTCCTGATAAAATATTCAATTACGGAATACAGAAGGTATAGTTAATGATTCTAATTATAAATTAAGTATATACGGATACTTAAATAAAATCTAAAGTTACGAAACGTAAATCCGAAAAGAATATTGAAGGTCATGCGCCAGTAGCAGACTTACCAAGCTCACCCAAACTTGGACTCTCGGCACGAACCTTCGCTGATTACATAGATAGACTACATGCAACCAGCAACCAAACTTTTACTTAAGACGTAATTCGATTACAAAGCCATTGTTGTTGTTCTTGAACTCAAATTCAGATTCACAAGCATCAGCAAGGTCAATCCAAGTCACTAGGCTGATAAGTGCGTAAAGAGTATTTGGACTTTGCGTAGGATCGGACGCGAGAACAATCAAGCCTCTCTCAATTCGCTCATTCACCGACAACGTCGAATCCGTAGCGAACAGAAGAAATTCATCAGGTATCGACAAACCATCCACTTCCCAACGAGCAATCACACGCCCAGACACACTCTTGGCTGAAAAAACAACACTTGAACCACGTCGAGCAAAGTAGGCAGAAGCTCGCCAGGGTCCAACGAGCAAGCGACGCAACAAACCCTCATGCACCGTTGCTCTCAGTGGCGTTACAATAGCCGACTCAATATTAATACCCTTACGTCGCCAAGTTGTATCGAAGGAATCCGCTACCTCACGGAACACCACAGCAGCGTCAAGCTGCTTAGGGGGATTCTTACTCACAAGCTTGGTGATCATACCCTGCGGATCGTTGGCGAGATAAATCTCGAACTCATCAAGACTATCGACAACTTCATTCCAGCGTCTTTTTAGTAAATTTGCCGACTCAGAAAAGCGGGATGCAGGATCGAGAGGTTTGTCAGCGCTGGGCCTGACGTTCTGAAATGATTTCTCAGTTGCATAAGAGCGAACTTGAGAAACAAACTGAAGTAACGCCAGTTCAGGCGCTGGGGGCCCCTTGCGACCTTCGTCTGCCCTGAACTGACCCTGAAACCATTGCAATAAAGCAGCTGTGGCACTTCCTGATTGCCCCACGGGCGCCACCTTCGCCAGCTCAACTCCCAAAAAGTACAGAAGCAAAAGTAGAGCGAAAAATTGACCCGCAAAAATACAAACGAACCCAGTCGCTGAGGCCAGTCCATGGCCACCTACTGTCAAACGAAACCCAACATAACAGGAAAGAACTGATAGAAGGAGTGCAAAAATGATGAACTTCAACTTAAAAATTGACCGTAGCACGGTGAGAAACATACCAACAGATGGCTGCTCATCTCCGTGAGCAGTAGTTGAGTAAGAAGCCGGAGAGCCTTTCTTTTTTCCAGAGGGTGCATACCATGGCTCTTGTCCGTTTGTTTCACTCATCATCCGCTCTCTGTGCTCAATTCAAGTGCGCACTCCGAATATCCAAAATACGCAATTCAGACTTTAGTTTGCCACCCCAACGGGACAAACGCCCTTCAACAACCAAGTCAACTGGCTCAGCTGCAGAAATATGAGTCTCAATTTCTGACGCCAGCCCAAATGCCGTCATTGGCCCCGCATCCACCGACGGTGAAAGCCAAACACGTGCATGATTCGAATCAGCTGCCTTACCAATTCTCTTACTATGCCCCAACATTACCCGTTGAATCAACCACTTTGGTCTCGGATTTTCAGCACCGAAAGGCTCCATTGAGTCAAGAAGTGCACAAAGTCTATCTTGCAGAACGTCAACAGTGACGACGCCATCTAATTCCAAGGAAGGCTTCATTCCTGAGGTGCCTAACGTTTTACAAACTTGTTCTTCGAACGCGCCGCGCAGCCATTCTAGGTTGCCCTCATCGAGAGACATGCCTACAGCATACTCATGTCCCCCGAACGAAATGAAATTTTCCCTCATCGCGTTGAGCGCACCAAACAAATCAAAGCCCGGCACACTCCTGCCGCTTCCCTTGAGCTTACTATCCACTCGCGTGAGGATAAGAGTAGGCTTATTCAATTTCTCAGCAACGCGGGACGCAACCAAACCAATCACTCCTGCATGCCAATCAGGATTATATAAAACCAGAGAGGCGCTTTGGTCATCTTGAATTGCTACCATACGAAGTGCATTTTCGACTGTTTTCTTTTCGAGCTCTTGTCGTTGCGCATTTTCTGAATGAAGAAATGCGGCAAGCTCAGTCGCGCGAGCCTGGTCTTGAGTCACCATAAGCTCTGCAGAAGCTCGCGCGGAACCCAGGCGTCCCGCAGCATTAAGCCTCGGCCCCACCTTGAATCCAACATCAGTGGCATCAATGACGCCATTTTCAAACTTCCAACCAGCAAGCCTTAGAAGCGCGGAAATTCCCGGACGGGTACCATTCACGACGTGCTCAAGCATTACGCCAAGCCCAACTCTCGCCAGAACGTGATTAACACCGTTGAGCGGAGCAACATCTGCAATCGTACCAATTGCAACCAAGTCAAGATATTTTTTGAGGTTCAGCCTTCCGACCCTAGGGTAATTCTGCTCACGAAGGGCAGCACGCAAACCTATCAATAAGTAGAACGCAACTCCAACACCGGCGAGCATCTTGAAGGGAAATTCACACCCGGGCTGCTTTGGATTGAGTATTGCCAATGCGGACGGCAACTCCTGTGGTGGCTCATGATGATCTGTGATGATGATATCAAGACCCAGTTGCCGCGCAGTCAAGCATGCATCCACTGCAGAAATACCATTATCAACTGTAATTACTAACGCCGATCCAGCCGCTGCGATCTTTTCGAGTCCAATAGAATTAAGACCATATCCTTCTATCAAACGATCAGGAATATAGTACTCCGTAGCAACACCAAGATCTTCAAAGGCAAGCTGCAGCATTGCGCATGAAGTTGTCCCATCGACATCATAATCGCCGAAAATCACAATACGCTCGCTACGCCGAATTGCAGTGAGAATTCTCTCGATCGCAATATTGACATCTTTGAGCGTCTGCCATGGAGGCAAACATCCGAGCAGCTCCTGATCTGAAAAGCCACTGCTCTCTGGAAACCCGCGCAAATTTGAGAGACGCTTCTCAAAAAAATTCAAGTACTGGTCAGAGTCATTCAAATGATCTTCTTTCAAACGCCAAAGGAAGCGCTGAGATGATCCCAGGTCAGTTTGTGTCATAAGTCCTTCAGACACCATGGATCAATCCAAATCAAGATGGTCTGCGACGGATGATCACGGGCGGAATGTCATTGGGGTCCTTCTTCAACTTTGCCCTTTGAGCCGGATCCATTGGCTTCCATCCGACGTTTCTCATAATTCCATCCATCATGAGGGTCAGGGGGGCAGCGACATAGATAGATGAATATGTACCCACAAGTATTCCAACAAACATTGTCAGAGCAAAGTCTTCAATAGCACCGCCACCGAGATAAACAAGCACTAACAACGCAACCAAGGTGGTTGATGACGTCAGAAACGTTCTGTTCATTGTCTGAGAAATGCTACGATTAATGACATCCACGATTGGCATTTTCGGTGCATTTTCCTGTGTCTCACGAATGCGGTCATAAACGATCACCGTATCATTGATTGAATACCCGACAATGGTCAGAAAGGCCGCGATAGAAGCCGTCGTGAAGGGATGGTCTAATAGAGTCATAATTCCCAGAGCTATGATCACGTCGTGAAGGAGGCAAAGCACCGCACCCGGAGAAAAACGCAAGTCAAATCGAAGCGCGATGTAAAAGAGAATTCCCACAAAAGAAAGAAGCAACGCAAGATAGCCTCTATTTTCTTCTTCTTTACCAATTTTTCCAGAAATATTAGTCTTGGAGTCGAGGGTTATTTTGTCAGCACCGACTGTCGCCTGAAGCGACTTGAACAACTCATCAGCTTTACCACCAACTTCACCCTCGTCTTGCCCCCGTTCACGTTGAATACGGATGACGTATGAAAGGTTTGTATCTTTGCCAGCACTGTCGATGCTCGTAACCTCAATACTGCCTACCTTTGCATTCTGGGACAACTCTAAAAGCTTCTCACGAGTGACTCCAGTATCCGTCAGCGAAACCTGCAGCTCTGCTCCGCCAACAAAATCGATACTGCGATTAATTCCTTTGATTGCCAGCACAGCAATCGAAGCTACTACCATCACAATAGAAAGCGCCAATGTAAACTTGCGCCACTTCATAAAGTCAAATAAAAATGTTGGCGAAAAAATCTCAACGTTTCCAGGTTTAACTTTCATTTTAATTCCTCAACCAACAAGTTAGGCCGTACGACGAGTACCGAATTTTTCGAGCATCCACTGCCCAATCACTTCAGTCACGTAATAAGAAGTGAACAGCGTCGACATAATTCCTGCGAGCAGTGTGATTGCAAATCCCTTCACCGCAGGGTTGCCGTAAATCAGCAGCACGACGCCAGCAACTGCAGATGTTACGTTGGCGTCCACCAGTGTACTGAAACTGTGACTATATCCACGATAAAACGCTTGTTTCGGATTCAGACCGCTGCGAATCTCCTCGCGGATACGCTCATTAATGATCACATTCCCATCAACAGCAACAGCCATAGTCAACACGATTCCAGCAATGCCAGGCAAAGTGAGAGTCGCACCGAAGGCAGCCAAAAAGGCAAAAATCAACACAGCGTTTAGAACCATCGCAAGATTGGCAACTATTCCCGACAACCCATAGAAAAAGACCATGAAGCTAACAACAAGACCACCAGCTACTGCGGAGCTCAAGACTCCTGCTCGAATATTTTCTTCACCTTCACTCGGTCCAACTTGGCGCTCCTCGATAATCTTTACACTTGCAGGCAGAGCACCCGCACGCAGCACCAGCGCTAAATCTTGCGCATCTTTGCGTTGCTGCTCAATGTCGAGCGTGCTTCCGAGGGTGATTTGAGCTCGTCCGCCCAAAATCGGTTCGTTCACAACTGGTGCACTTGTGATGTTATCGTCGAGAATGATGGCAATTCGATGAGGCGCATTTTGTGGCTCTCGGGCAAGTTTGGTCAGGTCACCGAACGCACGAGTCCCCTGGGGGTTGAAATTGAGCGATACAGCAAACCTCGCTGGCCCGAGAGTACCTTGGTCCATATATTCATTTGCGGAGTCAATCATATCGCCTGTCAGCTTTGCTGAGGCCTCAACAAGATAGGCGGTTGCGTTAGCTAACTTAGCAACGCCACCCTCAGTCACCATTTCGCGCTCAAGCATAATAGTTACAGCCTGAGAGATTTTTCCGTTCTCGCGCGCCCACTGCGAAATCTTCTGAATTGTTTCAGGCTTCGTGTCGTCTTTTGCTAGCGATAGTGCTGCACGACCATCTTCAATTACTTTTTCAAGCTGATCTTGACGCAACTCAGCCGATACAAGCCGAAAATCGAGTTGTGCAGTGTTACCAATCAGCTGTTTAGCACGCTCCGGATCCTGAAGCCCCGGCATTTGAACAACAACGCGTCGGTCGCCTTGCCTAAAAATATTAGGCTCTGCCACACCAAACTGGTCAATACGATTTCTAATTGTGTTGATAGCCTGCTGCAAAAGCTCGCCCGTATAACGCTCCACCTCGGAAGAATTCGCCACAAATTTCAACTGTGCATCAGTCACACTGTCAAACTGAATCAGACTCGTTTGTTCCGAGACGATTTTCTTAAATGCATCAGACTTGGACTTGTCTGCGATATCAACTTTGGTTGTGAAATCATCGGCAACAACTGCAATTTGTGAGGTAATTCCATCTTTTTCTGCAAGATCGCGCGCTCGGTTCATTGCGCGTTGCACATTGTCACGCAGTGACTTTTCAACATCCACTTCAAGAACAAGGTGCAAACCGCCTTTGAGATCAAGACCAAGCGAAACTCGAGACGATGGCAGATAGTCCTCAGCAAAGCGGTGATACCATTTGACAGGTCGCCCAATAGTTTCTTCGTCTACAGGCTGCCCACGCTCCCAATTTGCAGGATCGCCCAGAAACGAGGGAACAGAATAAACGACTGCGAATAATGTTGCGCAAACCGTCATGAATAGTTTGAGCCACCACAGCAATGGTAAGTCAGAAAACAAACCTTGGCCTTTGTCCATAGCCTTTCAATCCTCAACTTCGTCAGTAATGAATCAGTTAGTCGTTTAGACTAGCAAATGGGATACCATTTTGACCACCCCGCGACGATCCCTTTAACAATAAAAAATATCCAGCACCTCAAGTGAGTGGGCTGGATGAGTGCATTGGATCGTTTGCGTAGCTTATATGCGTTATTATTGAGCAGGCTGAAGTGCTGGTTTTCCAAGCTCACCTGAAATCGTATGCTTCAGAACACGCACTGAGGTGCTGCCAAGGTCAAGTGTAACAATCGTATCGGTGATGGCAGTAATTCGTCCAATGAGGCCACTCGCGGTAACAACTTCCATTCCTGTCTTCAGGCTTTCAATGAAAGATTTGTGCTCTTTTTGGCGCTTTTGCTGGGGACGAATGACGAAGAACCACATGAAGAGAATCATGCCGCCAAAAATAACCAAATTCATCCAGCCAGGAGCAGCGCCTGGTCCTGCAGCTGCTCCCGCTGCCGCTGAGCCACCAGGAACCAAAACTGGAGCATCAGAAACTGCAGCTTCTTGAGCAAAAGCAACGCCAGATAAAGACAAACCAACAAGTGCACAGTGAGCCCGCGCGAGTGAGTTGTTAAGTGAGGATGCCATCGTTTTTCTCCAAAAACTTAAATGAGGCCGAAAAAAGGGGACTGTTCCGAAACAGCCCCCATTCAACTGCTGTTTCGCACCAACTTCTAACGGTTCATGCACATCTTTGCAATTGTCTGCAGCTGCATGTTCGAAGTACCTTCGTAAATCTTGCCAATCTTTGCGTCTCGGTAAAACTTTTCAGCAGGGAACTCTTTAATAAATCCATATCCGCCAAAGAGTTCTAGAGCCAAACTCGCAACTTTTTCTGCAACTTCACTCGCAAAGTGCTTGGCCATGGCGGCCTCTCGAACGAAGTCGAGACCAGCGTCCTTTAAACGTGCTGCATTATAAACCATTAGCTTCGAAGCTTCGATATCAACAGCCATCTGCGCTATTTGGAATTGGACCCCCTGAAACTCAGAGAGCATTTTTCCAAATTGCTCACGCTGCTGAACATAGTTGAGTGCTGCATTGTAAGCTCCCTCGGCAAGACCGAGCATTTGCGCCGCAATTCCGATACGACCCTCATTGAGCGTTTCTATAGCAATCTTATAACCTTTACCAACTTCGCCCAAAATATTTTCTTTGGGTACTTTGCAATCTTCCAAAATCACTTCGCAGGTACTACTTGCGCGGATCCCAAGTTTGACCTCTTTTTTACCCAACGCGAAACCCGGCATGCCTTTTTCGACGATGAAGGCTGTGATTCCCTTGTATCCAGCATCTGGATTGAGATTCGCAAACACGATAAAAATATCTGCCTCTTTCGCGTTTGTGATGAACACTTTTTTACCTGTCAGCCTGTAGTAACTTCCCTCGTCCCAAGCGCGTGTCTTCAAGGCAAAAGCATCAGAACCACTGTTGGGTTCAGTGAGACAATAGGAGCCCACTTTTGATGCCGTCAGCTGAGGCAAATACTTGCTTCTCAGATGCTCAGTACCCCATTTGAGAAACGCGTTTTCTACCAGCGTGTTTTGCACATCCATAAGAACGCTCACACTCGGATCGACCTGTGCAAGCGCCTCAATAATAAGGATTGCATTGAAAAATGTACTACCAGCCCCGCCATAAGATTCTGGAACTTCAACGCCCATAAAACCTAATTCATGCATCTTTTGGATGATGCGCGGATCCATTGTCTCCGTTTCATCCATTTGCATCACATGAGGAGCAATTTCCTTCTTCGCAAAGTCGAGTGCAGATTGAAAAAACATGCGCTCATCTTCAGACAAGTGGGTGAGGGGTAAGCTTTTACTTTGTGTCGCAGTCATGAATCCGTCCTTCTTGTCGATTGAGGCAATCGGGCCTCTTACGCTTGTTTCACTCTAGAATGGAGCAAAACCTATATGCAACTTGTCGGCAGTTAATTTGATAAAACTTGAAGCAAAGAGTTGAGAACTAGATCAAACTCGCGCCCGCGCACGATCAAGGGGGGCGTGAATGAAAGAACATCCCCCCGCGGGCCCGAAGGCAGCGTGATAAAGCCAAGATCCAGAAGTTGCTCAGAAATTCCGGCTGCAAATCCCTGCTGAGCGTAAGGAAACCAGAGCCCTTTCATGAATCCTCGCCCCCTCAATTGAACTGGCGTGCGTTCATGCAACCCTAGTGCCTCATAGCTTTTGAAAAATCTCGAAAAGGCTGCATCAATGTGGCTCAGCTCTGACTTAAACTCAGGCATTCTCCGGACAATCTCTTTTACACATGACAATCCAACCGCACACGCAAGAGGATGCCCAAGAAAGGTGCTTGTATGGCGAGCTTCGCCTGCACTTTTTCCCCACGCATCCATACAATCGCCGATACATGCACTCAAAGGGAGCCCACCACCAAGCGCCTTCCCAAGGACGAGAAGATCGGGCACAACGCCCTCATGTTCCAGTGCAAAAAGCTCACCCGTGCGACCTAGCCCGGTGTATATCTCATCGAAGATGAGAAGAGTGCCGTATTTGAGTGTGAGCTTTCTCACCTGCAACAAGAAACCTGAAGGCCACGTGCGCTCCCCACCACGCCCCTGCACAGGTTCCATAACGACAGCCGCAATCTTTCTAGAACGCAATGAATCCTCAAGCAGTTCTAAAACAGTATCCCAATGCTTCAAGTGATGGACTGTTTCATAAAACTCATCTGTCAGGTTTTCGCACCCCAAGCTTAGTCCCGCGCTGGTTCTGGGGAATGGAATAAAAGCGCATCTATCATGGAGCCAAGGCTCAAACCCTTTTGTAAACGTGGAACGATCCGTGAGCGCCAGAGGCCCAAAGTGAAGACCGTGGTAGCCACCAGAAAAACTCACAAACTGATGCCGCCCAGTGACAACCATCGCGGTTTTGAGCGCAGACTCAACAGCCTCTCCTCCCGAAAGGCTCAGAATCGACTTAGCATCCTCAAACGGAGCAATGCTTTTTAACATTTCAAGTAACGCTACTTTAGAGGTCGAGGGGTGAACGTCGCCCATCCCGTGAATGAGTCTTGATGCCTGACGCTTCATGACTTGCACGGTCCCTTTGTTTCCATGACCCAAAGCCATAACACCAAAGCATGCGGTAAAATCTAGAAATGAGTTGCCATCAACATCCGTGATTTTCATACCACGAGCTTTTTTCATGACAATCGGAAAAGTGTCAGAAATGTACGTCACATCGGGCGACTCCACCTTCTGCAGGCGATGCAACCATTGCTGACTGAGTCGGTTACGACGCTGTTTTTTTCCCGAAATCATTTTTGTCAAACCCTCAATTAAAGCGCTCGGCGGTACTGTCCACCCACTTGATACAGCGCCTGAGTCATTTGACCTAGCGTGGCAATTCGCGCAGTGTTCAGTAACTCCTCAAATACATTTCCGTTCGATAGTGCTGTGTCTTTAAGACGTTGAAGAGCTTCTTCAACTTTCACTGCGGAAGTAGACTGCCATTGGGCGATAGCTCCGAGCCGAGCGTCCTTCTCTTCATAGGACGCTCGTGCAAGTTCGATTGTCATATTCGCAGCGATGTCGTCTTGATTGGGGTTCAAATATGTATTCACACCTATAATTGGAAGTTCACCTGAATGCTTGAGAGTTTCATAATAGAGGCTCTCTTCCTGGATTTTCCCTCGCTGGTACTGCGTTTCCATTGCACCTAACACTCCACCTCTCGACGAAATTCGGTCAAACTCCGTTAAAACCGCATCCTCAACGAGATCGGTCAACTGAGAGACGAAATATGATCCCTGACTTGGATTTTCGTTTCTTGCCAAGCCGAACTCTCTGTTGATGATCATTTGGATTGCCATACTTCGACGAACACTCTCTTCCGTTGGTGTAGTGATTGCCTCGTCGTAAGCATTTGTATGCAGAGAGTTGCAATTGTCGTTGATTGCCAAAAGCGCTTGCAGGGTTGTTCTAATGTCGTTGAAATCAATTTCCTGGGCGTGCAGCGAACGACCAGATGTCTGAATGTGGTATTTGAGTTTTTGTGAACGCTCAGAACCTTTGTAGAGATCTCGGATAGCAATTGCCCAGATCCGTCTCGCCACGCGCCCAATTACTGTGTATTCAGGATCCATTCCATTACTGAAAAAGAAGGACAAGTTAGGAGCAAAATCGTCTATCTTCATTCCTCGGCTTAGGTAATACTCTACGTAGGTAAAGCCGTTTGCCAACGTAAATGCAAGCTGAGTGATAGGATTCGCGCCAGCTTCGGCGATGTGATACCCAGAAATACTGACAGAGTAATAATTTTTAATCTCGTTCCTGATAAAGTATTCCTGAATATCTCCCATCATCTTAAGTGCAAAGTCAGTTGAAAATATACAAGTGTTTTGTGCCTGGTCTTCTTTTAAAATATCTGCCTGAACTGTCCCGCGCACACGACGCAGCGTTTCAGCACGAACAGCGCTAAACTCATCTGGGTGTAACTGACGCCCTTTCGACTTTTCAGCTGCATTGACCTGTTGATCAATCGCCGCATTTAGAAAAAATGCAAGGATAATTGGAGCAGGTCCATTGATGGTCATGCTGACGCTTGTATTAGGATCGCAAAGATCGAATCCATCATACAGTTGCTTCATATCAGCTAGCGTGGCTATGCTCACCCCACTCTCACCGACCTTTCCGTAGATGTCGGGCCGTTTTGCAGGATCTTCGCCATACAACGTCACACTGTCAAAGGCAGTCGAAAGTCGCTTAGCTGTGTCTGACTTTGTTAGGTAATGGAAGCGCTTGTTAGTACGCTCCGGACCTCCTTCGCCCGCGAACTGGCGTTTAGGATCCTCATCGGAGCGCTTAAATGGAAAGACACCTGCTGTGTATGGAAACGAACCGGGCACATTCTCAGAACGAACGAACTTAAGGATTTCACCCCAGTCAGTTGTTTGTGGAACCGCAACACGCGCAATCTTGGAGCCAGACAAACTCAACGTATGAGTCGGTACTTGATGAGTTTTCCCACGAACCTGATACACAAACTTATCTCCGCGATAATTTGAACAGGTTGACTCCCACTCGGAAAGTGACCGCTGTGACTCCTCGGTAAGAGCATTCCACTGCGAATCAAGAGTTGTTTTTTGCTCAGCAGTTAATTGTGCAATTTGAGCAACACGATTCAACGCTTGAACGTCACGTGCTATCTCACAACGCCGAACAGTTTCGGAATGATAAGCACGCACGGTGGCGGAAATCTCACTCAAATAATTTGTTCTGTTCTGTGGGATGATTGGTGCAACTTGGGTACTACGATTGGCCACCGAAAGTTTGATTGTCTCTGGCCAGCGCTCCTCACCGCAGCGTATATTCAATACCTTTAGCAGTGCTCTATAGAGTGCATTTACGCCATCGTCGTTAAACTTTGACGCAATGGTGCCGAACAGCGGATAGAGATTCTCCTCGACATGTTGACCGTGATATCGCGAGCGGCGAAGCTGAGCTTTTACATCGCGAAAAGCGTCTTCTGATCCTCGTCTGTCAAACTTGTTGATTGCAATGAGGTCTGCAAAGTCCAACATGTCGATCTTTTCAAGCTGAGTAGCCGCACCATATTCACTAGTCATCACGTACATTGCAACATCGCAAACACCAAGAATGCCCGTGTCACCTTGTCCGATGCCGCTGGTTTCAACGATGATCAAATCGAAGGCCGCAGCTCTAGCAAGAGCTATGGCATCGTGCATCACGTTTGCAAGTTCAGATTTGCTGCCTCGGGTCGCAAAACTGCGCATAAACACATTAGAGTGACTAATCGCATTCATCCGTATCCTGTCACCCAGTAGCGCTCCCCCTGTCTTCTTTTTGGAGGGGTCAACGCTAAAAATACAAATTTTTCTTTCTGGAAACTCAAGGACAAAGCGCCGAATAATTTCATCGGTCAGACTACTCTTGCCGGCTCCGCCTGTGCCAGTTACCCCGAGAACCAAAGGATGAGTTGCAGTGTGTTCGGCTCCATTTTGTTCGAGTGATGATTTTAATCTGTACTGGTCCAACTGCTGACGGATGGCCTCCGGCAATCCGTCGCGCTGGTTCTCAAGCAAAGTCAGTGCTCTTGCAAATCGAATCACATGTTGAGACTCAATCGCATCAGTGCGAAGTTCTGACGGCCAGCAATCCAATGCGGTATCAGACCTTGCAAGCATATCGGCAATCATACCCATCAAACCAAGTTTGCGACCGTCCTCGGGGGAATAAATCCTCGTAATGCCCGCTTTGTGCAGATCATCTATTTCAGCGGGGATGATCACCCCACCGCCGCCACCAAATATGCAAACATCGCTCCGGCCTGCACGATTGAGGCACTCACGCATATACTTAAAAAATTCAACGTGCCCACCTTGATAGGAACTGATGGCCACTGCCTGAGCATCCTCTTGAAGGACGGCCGCCACTATATCCTGAACACTTCGATTGTGCCCGAGGTGAATAACCTCTGCGCCTCCCTGCTGCAGCAGTCGCCGCATGATGTTGATGCTCGCATCGTGCCCGTCAAACAATGCCGTGGCCGTTACAAACCGAATTTTATGTTTAGGCGTGTAGGGAATCGTGTTGTCCATTCTGTTCTCCGCGACCTTGGTTCTTCGTTTGCCATTGCTCTCATAGCCTGCAAATGGGCATTGACTCAACAGTGTGGATGCTCTGACATGTTGCAGTCGCTCTTTCAGATAACTCGTTGTATTCTCTATCATCCTTGGAGAATCGACATGTGGCCTAAGACGGTATCCGAAATCGGTAAGATTTTAGGGATTTCAACGGATCCCATTAAAAATCCGAACTCAGTCCTGAGCTCTCTCAGTACCGACAGCAGAAAAGTGGGCTCTGGAGAGCTTTTCGTTGCAATCCAGGGTGACAATCATGATGGCCACAACTTTGTTGAAGCTGCACTCGCACAAGGAGCTCAAGTCGCTATTGTCAAGGCGTCTTGGTTGCAGGAAAGGCCTGAATTGAAACAGCGCTGCATCGGAGTTCAAGACACCACTGAAGCAATGCGCCGTATCGCTCAAGAATTCCGCAAAAATTTTAATTTTCCGGTTGTTGCCGTGGGTGGTAGCAATGGAAAAACTACAACAAAAGAGATGCTTGCAAGTTTGCTGAGCTGCTTACCAAAACCAGTCACCCGAACGCACAAAAGCGAAAACGGTTTTTTGGGTCTTGCCCTGACGCTGACTCAGAGCAAGCACAACTGCGAGTCACCCATCGGTGCGCTCATTGCGGAAATCGGAATCGATGACGTTGGTGCAATGAGAGAACACATTGCAATAGCTCAACCAGAGTTTGCGATGCTCACTGCGCTTGGACCAGAACACCTCAATGGATTGGGCAGTTGGGACAATGCGGTTGAAGAAGAGCTTATTTTATTCCGGAACAGCTCCCCTCATTGTGCCCGGATTTGGCAGTGCTGCGAACCCCGACTCTTTTCGATACTCGACGAGGTTAGAGAAGGCGACACACTTGTTTGCGACATTGAGCAACTCAAGGAACTTCCTTCGAAAGCAAGACAGCTTGCAGAACTCGCACGCATCTCAGTCTTGAGCTTCGATCTTGTTAAGGTGGCTGCGACTCAGTCTGTCGTCAACTGCACATGGAAGCCAGCCATCACGCATGAAAGCCAAGCCAGTTGGAGTCAGTCGTTCGAGGTGCCAATGCCAGGACGCCACAATGCAAATAACTTTGCACTCGCTCTCGCTGCTGCTTCAAATATTGTTTCTGATGTCGATGCTCTACTTGAGGCTTGGAAATCTTTTGTCCAACCAGAAATGCGTTCTCGTGTTGTTAAACTCAGCAAGAACGTCATTCTCTACGACGACTGCTACAATTCAAGCCCTTCAAGCCTCGACGCTGCGCTTGCTGCACTCAACTCAGCTGAGTGGACTCAGCACTTCAAAATCCTTGTGTTAGGAGACATGCTCGACCTAGGGCTGGAGTCAAAGACTTGGCATCTCAAACTCTCGGAAAAACTCCTGAAAATAAAAAACGCACACTTGTGCCTGTTTGGTTCTGCCATGTATGATGTTTTTAATGAACTCAAGACAAAGCACAAAGTCATTCTCGAGAAGGGCAACGTCAAATTGACCCACCTCGCGGTGAGTGAAAACCCGGAGCGTTTTTTTACGCAGCTCCAAGGCAAGATTGAAGGATCAGTGATTCTTGTCAAAGGAAGCCGCGGTATGGACTTGGGGCGCTTTGTCCGAGTTTGTGAGGAGTGGTCTGCAGCTCAGGGTTGAGCTGCAGACCAATTGAATCCTTGGAGTGTTTATGCGTCCTGAGACACTACAAGATGAACTTCTAAGAATCCTTGAGTCAAGTTTTCCGAGATCCGCGGAAAATGAAACTGAGGAATTGTGTCTGTCTGAAACTGAAATGTTTCAACTCTGGAATTTTCTCGGCGAAGAGCTCGGAATTGATCTCTCTTTAGCAACACCAGATCAAAGAAAACTTCTATTCGATGCTTGCGAGCATGGAAAAAAACTCTCACCTAAAGCATTCGGCTCCTTACTTTGGCTTGTCTATTACGCAGACGTCGTCTGAGCCACACCGTTCGATTCATGGCGGAACTAACAATTCATTGACGCGAACTTGATGTAAACTGATTTAAATTGGATGCCATGAATGAGGACAGAATGAAATTTAATTCCAACTTCAGTTCAATGCTTTTCGTTGTTTTCTCAATGATTGCAGCAGCCACTGCAACTGCTCAGTCGGAAAATTCAGCAAACGACTTAAGTCAGGCTAATAATATAGACCAAACAAGCAAATCAATTGACGATGCTAACCAAAAAAATAAAATAAAGAT
>JBEAPS010000029.1:0-15785 GCA_041164285.1 Pseudomonadota bacterium | reverse complement strand
TTTCAAAATGTTGCTTCCAGCGATTCTGGGAGACTGACCTTCGTAGGTCATGTTCTATCATCTCGTTTGTATCCACTTTCGGGTGATGACCTGCTGTGGACGAACTCTGACCTTGATGTTGCGTTGGTACGATGGCCGCACGCAGTGGATCACGGAGTTCTTGCCGTTTGTCAAAGCGATGTTTTTAAGGAGCCATCGCCTCTAAAAATTCAATTGTTAGGATTTCCCCAAGGGTTACCTTTGAGTCGGAGTTTGGGTGAAGCTCATCCGGTGCCCCCTTCGGTTTCCAGTTTTCTGTTTGCACATGACGCGGACTCTCTCGCAGGTGAGTCTGGCGGGCCGGTGCTGGCTTTTTCTGGCGATGAGGCGCCTTGTGTTGCGGGGGTCCATATTCGTGGTGGTGGACGTAACCAGTTCACCCACCCACTCATTCAGAGTGAACAGCTGAATGCTCAAGAGTATGCTGCTGAAGCATGTCGTTCGGAACCAGCTGAGAGGCGTAGCTTGTGTGAAGAGGCTTACGTTTACAATAAGGCCGTTAGAATTGATCAGATTCTCAGTCAGCTGCGAGTTGAATCAGTTCAGCTCTGGCAGGAAATAATCAAGTAAGGCTATTCGATTAGAAAATGGGTTCCAGCGAGGTACATCCTACAATCGGCGCGACCATCTCGTAAAGTCGCTTTTGCTCCTCGAAAAATTCAAAGGCAAGTGCGTGCGTTTTTCTTAATTTTTCTGGCGTATCGCCGGGTGATTTAGGCACAAGCAATGCATTCGGATACATCATAAGTAAGTTTTCAATATTGCTGAGGCCAGTGGTGCAGAAAAAAGAGAGAGCCGCCCTTTTTTGATCGTCGAGTGCGCCATCATCCTTCAAATCGAGCGAAATATTTTTAATAAATTCCTGATAAGGTGAGATCTTTTCTGGGAAGTCTGTCGGGTTGAGATTGGGGTATTGAAATTCCGCAACCGATCGAGCGAACTCAGCCAAAATGAGTCCCGCAGCTCGGAATCGGGCGGCAGCGCTGAATTGCTTTTCCTCCGCTTGCCCCACAATAGGAGTTGAGCTGAGTATTAAAAGCGCTGCCGCCCATATTCGTTGCATAGGTTGAGTCCCCAGTTTTTTCAGTTGCAGACAACCTTTGCGGTAGCATTCAATGCTGTCTTCATGTCGTTGAGCAAAGCATTGTTAATGAATCCGACAGGCTGAAAGTTTGCGGGAACTCCAGTGGCGCTGAGTGCCACAGAGGATTCGTTGTATTGGTTACAGCCTTCTTTTTTGAACTGCATGCTCAGTGAACCATTGCCCGCGAAGAGGGCGTCGAGAGCTTGAGAAAACTTGAGCGCTGCATGTGACTGCGAACGGTTGAACCACTTGAGCCCTTCGATAGCTAGATTGTCGTTCTCGAGCTCACCCCAAGGCGATCGATTTTCGTAGGAACCGCCCACTCTGCAATAAAAACTATAGTTGTCGATGTATGTGGGCTCTGTGCCGTAGGGACAGTAATAGTTTTGCAGGTCATCAATACAAACAAATTTAGTACTCGACTCGTCAATGGGATACCATTGTCCGCCGTTGTCGCATGGAGGAAGCTGACCACCCTGTGCAGGCTGACCTTGAGCTCTACGCTTGTCAAAGACGGGAAACTGAGGCGCTCCCTGTCCGCTCAGAAAGCTGATCGCTTCTCCAGAGAAGGACTCAAAGTACCTAGAAGAGTTGAGCGCTGTTTCGAGCAGCTGTTGCTCCGAAGCAAGTGCTGAGTGTGCCATAACTACGGAGAGACCTAGTCCCAAGAGGATGCGTTTCATGATTTGCTTCAACATTGTGTTTACCTCAACATCTCAGAACGGGCACTGTAAGCCAGCTGGACCACGTGAAATGTTCACAAGCGCTCGGGCGTCTTGATAAAACAATGCTCCCAACCTTTGATTGAAAGGAAGTGTTGTGAAGTCCGCGAATTCGAGAGCTGTCCATGCAGTGTTGACCTGAGTGAGCTGGCTGCACAGAGCTGTGTGTCGAATGGTGAAGACAGGGAAGTTGAAGATGACAGCGAGCAGGCTTGGAATTGTGGCTTGAACATTGTTCGAAACCGTCTGCAATGTTGTCAAGGCAACGACCAGATCGTTCCATGCTTCAGGCTCACCAAATGGGGAGCTGTCGTTTGGAATGTCTTTGCTAATCGTATCGAGATGATTGGCAACAAGCTCGACGTTTTTCATATGTTCTGAAAACAGACCTTCGAATTTCAGAACATCTGCTTCAGTGACCGCAAGGCTTGTTGCTGGGAATGAGAGTGCAAGGAGAGTTGAGAATATTTTTTTGAACACGAAAAACCTCTGTATCTGGAATAAGCCACAGCAACCCTCTGCCGTGGTGGGCGCAGAACCTAACAAACGGCGAGGGCTTTACAAGAACTTTTTTGCGTATGCGACAAGATTTTTTATCAACGGATGAATGTTGCGATTCTATACTAACTTCAGTTTGCTCAGCAGACCTTTGAGACCTGTAGTTCTTACATTTGCCAAAGATTTGCGAACATCGGACAAGAGCTGTGCGACTTCGTCTCGCTCTGCTCCGCTGAAATTTTCAAGTGCATTGACACTTGCTTCAAGCTGAGTTTTGTCGGGACGATTTTGCAACGCCAACTCGAGTGCATTCAGGGCATTTACTTTCACAACTTGGAGATCTTTTTCTTTGCCTGCAGATACAATGCCAGACTCTTTGATGGCGGTATTTGTCGCAATCAAGCCAGTTGTGTCGGCAAGGTGCGCAAAGCCAGTCGCTGCTTCAATGAGCAGTGCAAGTTTTTCTTGTGCATCGGCTGTGCGGAGAGCCTGATTATAGAGTGCTGAGCAGTCGTGTGATGATAAATGTTTGTGCCCGTGATCGTGTCCGCAGCAACTATGATCGTGGCTGTGGTCATGGTTGTGGTCATGGTTGTGGTCATGGCTGTGGTCATGGTTGTGGTCATGGCTGTGGTCATGGCTGTGGTCATGGCTGTGATCGTGGTCATGGTGTGCGCAGCAGCTTGGCTTTTCGTTCGATTCTTTCATTGTTTAAATACCCTCGTTGATTTGAGTCATGCCTTCGTCTCCGACGCCGCGGTCGAGCGTGCGGTCCATTTCGTATTTGGGATCGTACATATACTTCTGACCAGAGTTGTCGACTTCGGTCCAAGCAAAACGTGGTGTTTCCCCGGAGATACTTTTCGCATAACTGCGAAGAATTTCTCTTGCCGAATCGAGCGACTCCACTCGGTTGAGAAACTCTCTGAGCGGCTTAATGCCCGGAAAACCCTTTGCATACCAGAGTAAGTGCTTTCTCATGAGCACTGCAGCAGTCTGGGTGTTGCCATAGTGCTCTTGATGGTAGCCGATATGCGTTTCGACAAGGTCTAGCCACTCATTAAATGACGGATTGTATGTTTTTTCGCTCAGGATTTCTCGGAAAATCCATGGATTGCCGAGAGCCCCTCGGCTCACCATGACACCATCGCATCCTGTTTCATTTCGCATGCGCTGCGCAGATTCAAGGTCGAAAATGTCGCCGTTTCCTATGATGGCCGGAGTTGGTCGTCCGGCTTGGGTGGCGACGTGTTTGATGTTTTCTACACCCGCTTGAATGCCGCCACAATCGACGGGGGTAGAGTAAGATTCGGAACGAGTGCGTCCATGAATTGTGATCATGTCGGCATGGGCGACGGTAATTCTTTGTGTTGTGTCGAGAACGTTGACTTGATCACGAGTGAAACCCAATCTGATTTTTGCACTCAACGGAAGCTCGGTTTTGGCACGGGCCAATTCCACAGTCTCTTGAACTCTATTTGGATCTTTTAATATCGCACTGCCACATCCAGCCGAGGTGACCTTCTTCACGGGGCATCCCATGTTGATATCAATCGTTTCAAACCCAGAGTTGGCCAGGAGCTCGACCGCATCGGCAACGTCTTCGGCACTGGAGCCTGTGACTTGCACGCCTAGGACAGATTCACTGGGGTGCCGGCTCATCATTTCAAATGTGCGTCTGTTTTTATAGCGAATTGCTGTGGCAGAAAGCATTTCTACGTAGGTCAAGCCTGCGCCTTGTGCTTGGCAGATCCGACGGAAGGGAATGTCAGAAACCCCTGCTAACGGCGCAAGCAGCACCCGGTTCTTGAGTTCAAGACTTCCGAGTTTGAGAGCGTTAGAAAAGAAGTTGTTGTTTCTTGTCATGTGTCGTCCTGGCTTTTTGATGCACCCTTGCGCAACCAGCCATCTGATGACCCAAAAAACCTAATCTTTCAAGAATTTCTTCAGGTTTTTCGATGCAAAAAGCTCCCTCTTTAATCAGGAGGTTGCATCCCGAACTAGACACACTGTTGACTGGCCCGGGCAGCGCACCCACGTCAACACCGATTTCAGCCGCAAAGCCGGCTGTAATGAGGGAGCCGCTGGCGGGTATGGCTTCGATGACGAGCACAAAGTGTGAGAGGGCAGCAATGATTCGGTTGCGGCGAGGGAAGTTCCAACGAGCCGGTGGTTCATACGGATCGAGCTCACTTAAGACTAAAGAGTTTTTTCTGCTTCCAAGTTGTTCAATCAGCTTTTTGTTGGAACGCGGGTAGGGCATGTTCAACCCACTTCCAAGAACGGCAACGGTGTTGCCACTCGCAAGTGCGGTTGAGTTCACTATTGTATCAATGCCGATCGCGGCTCCGGACAAAATAGTCACGCCAGCTGAGGCAAGTGTTTGAGCAAAATAATGAGCCTGAGAGCGTCCGTAATAAGTGGGATGGCGTGATCCAACAATCGCGACCCGAGGTGCGGATAAAATCTCAGGATTGCCAGTAAAGTTCAGACTGGGTGGAAAAGAGGTCGGCAAAGAGGAACGGGTGAGTTTTTCAAGCTCTGTGCGCGAGAGTGAGTGGATCATCTTTGTGGAACTTTCTTGAATGACAGGTGGGAAAGGTGTGCGACCATCTGTCTTCATGCCATGTTACTTTTGATTGTAAATGAGGCTTTTTGCGTGCGGTAAAATTTTTGGTCTGTTCTGATAATTTTTTGGTCTTGAAGTGAGATTCTCTTCTCTCCCATCGATTTTGTGACAGAAACTTGACTCGACTCAAAGGTTGACTGGCCGGCGGGTTGACACATTTTGTGGTGCATGTTTTACTGCAGGCGTAAATCACAACATAAGTTTCTGTTTCAGCGGCAGTTTATCTGCTCAAGTGCACATTTTGCCATCAAGGAGGATAGGCGATGAAAGCACAGCGTTGTCCGTATCATGTCAGACAGGGCATGGTCGATGCTGAGGGAAATCTGGTCCTGAGTGACGTTTGCGGTGTGAAGTCTGCCTGTGGAGCGGCTTGTACCTATGCCCCATTCGAAGACTCAGCCTTCAAGTCCTGTCCACGCTTCGCGGCTTATCAGCGAGGCGGCGGAACTGGCGAGCGGCAAGTCTTAATCCCCAAAAATGATGTTGAGTACATGCCCGAGTTTGGTGGTTTTTCAAGTTTCAGTGAAATGGAACTCATGTAAATTCAGCCAAATGATGGGAGGTGAGGGTGAATCAGTCACCTGAGCTTGTTGAGGCCAGTCAGACTGGGGCAAGTCTGGAGTTGGCGCCTAGTGTCGCTTCTTTTTCAATTGACGAAATCTTCATAATTTTATCCCAGTGTGACGGAATAACCGACGTCTCTCTCGATCGTACAGCTTTTGTTGCGAGAATAGAGTCTTCGACCCGTGAGCACCTTTTGAGTTTGCCGAGTCCGTGGCGTTCTCGGGTAGGTTTTTGGTCGAGGTTGCGTTTCAAGTCTTACAGGAGTTTCGTTGCTTCCAAAATGTCCTCGGCTCAAAAAGACGTGGCACTTGTTGACTACCTTTTACGCAATGTTCGCATGAGCGATCTTTTCAGTTCAGACGCACACTGGCAAGAATTGAAAAAAAAATCATTGTACCAGTTTGACGACTATGTCGCTCGGCTGGGAGGAGCTCTGGAAGTCGAGCGAATCTGCGAGGCTTCGTTCAGGCGGCAACGTAGTCTCTTGTTTAAGGATTGGTTAGTGCGCATTGTGCCAACCCTTGTGTTAGTTTCTGCAGTTCTCATTGCTGTCGCAATGGCATTCCGTTTTGCGCGCTCGTTGACAGTTGGGCAATGATCAATTGAAAAACTTATGTGATGGGCATCGAAATTCGAGCGCAGATTGCGCCGTTTGGGTGGCCGCACAGCTGGTTGTTTTGTTTAGATTGCAACCACATTCAGCGCATAAACCCTTACAATCGGGTTGGCAGAGCGGAAAATCTGGAAGGCTTGTATAAATGAGGTCTGTTACAAACTCAGACAGGATGAGGCTATTTCCGTCATGTTCGTATGCTTCCATTTCGCCATCACTTAATTCGTGTTCGCCAGCCTGCCGCGCGACTGAAGCTTGCACGTAAATTGCCTCTGCTTGAACTTCGACAGGATTTCGGAATTCAGTGAGACTGCGGATACATTCGAGTTTCGGGTTCATTTTGAGGTCAACCTTAACCCTGAAGCAGTCGCTTTGTTTTTCTACGTTTAATACAAGTGAGAAATCGTGTTGCTCGGTCGAGTTGCTGTTTGGAACGCAGCCGAGTTCTTCTAGAATTTCCTTCAACCAAGGGTGCTGACTGAGCTGGAGCTCTGCCTCTTTGTGCCTCGGTTGCGTCAGGTTGATTCCGAGAAAATATGTTCTCCCACTACCAACTTGATTGAGAGGAAGCTTCCAAGTCATGATTTGTCTCCTGCGGCAGGACTGAGCGCCAAGCCTCTAAGCCCAGCCATACCGATGAGAGCCACCGTGAGCAAGAGAGCAGACGAGATGAATAGGGAGGGTGCCCCATGAAAGTGGTCATAGAGCAGCCCCATGCTTGCTGGACCTAAAATTCTTGCTCCTGCGGAAATCGATTGTCCCAAGCCCAGGGCTGTGCCCTGTTTGTTTTGTGGACTGAGCCCGCTGATGAGTCCACCCAAAGCTGGGTTTGCAAATGCGGAGCCGAGTGAGAGGAGAGTGAGGGCGGCAAAAAGGCCTCCAGCGCCGGGAGCAGCCCAAGGAATTAAGAATGCGCCTGCTGTTAGGCAGAGCTGGCCAGCAGCAAGGGTTCTAGTTTCACCGCTTTTTTTAAGAACTCTCCGCGAAAGTCCTGCATTGAACAGGAGTGCGCTCAATCCTATGTAAATGAATGAATTATAAACTTGCGTCTGATTGAAGTTGTAAGCATCGACCAGCGCGAGAGGTAGAATCGTTTCAATTCCCACAAAACCAAAAATCTGAATAAACTGCATTAAGTAAATGGTTTTAAGATAGGGCCGTTTCATGAGGCTCACAAAGTCCGAGCGCAGGCTTTCTTTAGCCACGGTGGCGTCGGTATTGGTGCCCTCGCTCGCGGCATGAATAATGCTGCTGAGTTCCTTCGGAGCAAATGAATGATGCGTTTCTTTGTATTTTAATGCGATGAAGCATAGATTGACTAGGTTCAATGCAGTTGCTGCGATTGCAATTGCCATGAGTGGATTTTCAGGGAACAAGAGTGTCGAAGCGGCTCCAATGGCAGGCCCTATTGCGAATCCTGCACCAAAAGCAATGCCAATGACCACCATGGATCGGGCACGCTCCCGAAGCGGGGTAATATCCGCAATGGAGGCCTGAGCAACAGAAATGTTGCCTGCCGCGATCCCAGCAATGAACCTAACTGTAGCAAGAAAAAGATAACTGCCAATAGAAATAGCAAAACCCGTGGCTAGTTGGGCACACAGGGACAAGGCTATTGTGAATAGTAGTATTTTTCGACGACCAACCCTGTCGGATAGACGTCCGATAACCATAACCGACAGCATCGTGCCAATTGAAAAAAGAGTCGACAAGTATGCAGCTTGAGCGTTGCTCGCGTTTAGTTGACGGGCGACAGAGGGCAGAATTGGAATGAACATTCCAAACCCAACAAGATCGAGAAATATTGTCAGAAACACCCCAACAAGAGTATAACGCCTGAGGCGCTTATCTGAGGTTGATGTAAGTTCGCTCTCTGCTGTTGCCGTCATAAATACAGACCACCTTTGAGCTGTTCAAAAAAGGAGACAAAATGCCCAGCTTCGACGTCGTCTCAGAAGTCAATGTTCAAGAAGTTGATAATGCCGTCAATCAGGCAAAAAAAGAAATTCAGTCGCGCTATGATTTCAAAGGGACTCATTTTGATTTGCTTTTTGATAAGGCAACATGTGAGATTAAGCTCAATGCCGACGCAGAAAGCAGGCTCGACAGTATGCTCGATATACTCAATGGCAAATTGCTCAAACGAGGAATTGAGCTTGGATCCGTTGAAGTGGGTAAACGAGAGGCTGCAGGTGGCATGACTCTGAAGCAATGCCTTAAGATTAAACAGGGGCTTGAGCAGGATAAGGCCAAGCTCATTTGTAAGACCATCAAAGATGCAAAGCTAAAAGTCGAAGCCCAGATTCAAGACAAGCAAGTTCGAGTTTCAGGAAAAAAGATTGATGATCTGCAGGAAGTCATTGGGCTTTTAAAGGCTCAGCAGGCGCAACTCAAAGTTCCCCTGCAATTCATCAACATGCGCAGCTGAATTGAATTTGCAAACTGAGGAGCGATGCCAATGATTCAAGTGACACGGCTCGACGGTGCTCTTGTTTATATCAACGAGACGAACATCCAGTGGATTGAAAAACTGCCAGACACTGCAGTCACTTTTTTAAGTGGTGCGCGGATACTTGTTAAAGAGACTCCCGAAGAAATTGCACTCAAAGTAAATGCACTATACGCACAACCGCAAAAGTCGCTGCTTGAAAGCACCGAGCGTGTTGGCTCTGAGGGTGCGTAAGTCAAACCCCTGACAGAATGTCAAAGTTCGGTGAGTGGCGACGGAATGTCATTCACGGCCAGCCGGTCGGCCAGTTTATGATTTCCTCCGGTGCATTCGCACCCATGGAGGAGCATAGAATGAAGTTGTCATCTGAGTGGGCGAAAAAGAGCGCGAGATCCAATAAAAACGCAATTGGCCTAGGTATTTCTGCGTGCCTTATCGCCGGAGCTTTGTTCACAGGAGAGGCGAGGGCATCCATTCTCCCGCCCAACGACCTGCATCTGCAAGACAACGTTCATTCGTTGGCCAACATGACTGAAGAAGAATTCAATACGATCGTAAACACGATCATTGATTATTATAGACCGATCGTGACAGCGCGTGGTGCGCGTTTGGTGTCTAACAACTTGTGGACTGATCCAACTGTGAATGCGAGCGCTCAGCAGAGCGGCAGCACATGGATTATCAACATGTATGGCGGTTTGGCGCGCCGTGCTGAGGTGACACCTGATGGATTCGCAATGGTTGTCTGCCATGAGTTGGGACATCATTTGGGTGGATTTCCTTTTTATGGCGACAAAGACTGGGCCGCATCTGAAGGTCAGTCGGATTATTTCGCGACACAGTCCTGTGCACGTGAGATTTGGAAGAATCAGACTGAAGAGAATGCACGCTTCCGAGCGACAGTGGGAGAGTTTGAGAAGAATAAGTGCGATGCAGCTTGGAGTGACGTCGGTGATCAAAATCTATGTTACCGAACATCTGCTGCAGGACACAGTCTAGCGACTTTGCTGGGTGCTCTTCGCTCGAGTAACAATAGACCTCGCTTTGACACGCCAGACAGATCGGTTGTGACACGCACTTATACTGCACACCCAGAAGCACAATGTCGCTTGGACACTTACTTTAGCGGTGCTCTATGCCCCGTGAGTTTTGACAAAAATCAAATTCCAGGCCGAAATACATCTGGTGGGCAAACGAGCGAGGCAGCTGAACTTTCGGCATCTGCTCAATCATGCATGACTGCAGCAGGTTATTCAGCCGGGGTTCGTCCTCTCTGTTGGTTCAAGCCGAAACTGGAGTTTCTTGCAATTCAGTATTCAGATGTTCGTTACCAAGAGCGCAGTGGCAATGGAAACGGTGTTATTGAGCCCGGAGAAACTGCTGAGGCTTTTTTCAAGCTTGCTAACAGAGCGCTAAAACCAACAACAAACATTCAGGGAGTCCTGAGTTCAACTTCGTCGAGTGTGAATATCATTGAAGCTGCGACAAGCTTCTCTGACATGAATGCTGGCGAGACCTCTGAGGCAAAAGCACCTGTGGTTTTTAAAGTTGCACAGAATTCAAACTGCGGCGACAAAGTTGCATTGTCACTTAAAGCAACGAGTGATCAAGGCACTGTCGACCTGAGTCAGCAACTTCAGCTTGGACGCATCGAGCAAAGCGTTCAAGGCGCGGTGACATCGTCGATTTCAATTCCTGACAACGACCCTGTTGGCATTGTCTCGACATTTGAAAGCCAAGATCAGGGTTCTGCCAGCGCTCTCACAGTTCGTCTCGACATCGAGCATCCCTATGTTCGCGATCTACGTGTGAGCCTTGTTTCTCCCGAAGGTCGTGAAATTCGCGTCTATCCGCTTTCAGGTTCCTTGAACGGCAAACGCACAAGCAAGAATGACGGACGTTCTGACACAGGCATTCACGAAGACATTCAGGTAGACTCAAGAGTGGAGCAACTCTCAGGTACCTGGAAATTGAAGGTGAAAGATGTAGCTGCACGTGATGTTGGAACACTCGAAGGTTGGGGTGTGACCGCTTCGAAGAATCAGTGTGATGGACAAACTCAGTGGGCATCAAGAAGAGCAACTCGAAAATAATCGACCGCACAGGATGCAACATCGTTGCGGCTTTCGCCGCAGCGATGTTTGCCTGCACGGGGCTCGCCTCCTCTGAGCCTGAGTCTGAGGCCGTTGAAGAAGCGGCTCCAACACCCACTCCCCGCCCTCGTCCTGACGATTTGAATGTGAAAAAGCGATCTCAAGCCGACGAGATTCTTTCCAGAGATTTTCTCGAACTTTCGTTACTCAAGCAGAGCGACGTGCCGGGACTTAAGGCGGTGCCTCGTTTTTCAGATCCCAAACTTCAAAAGCTCATCAATGAAAGTTTTGGCTTACCAGCTGTCATGACAATGCTTGAGGCACCGACGGTGCCGCCTCAATGGTGGTCCGTCAAAACGCATGGCCGTCGGTATCTGTCTCTTGGCCCGACTCGACACTTTGAGCGACCACGACTTCAAATAATGATTCCAATGCTTCGGCTACGCGAGGTTCCCTATCTTAAAGGTGACTCCGAGTTTGTTCGGGAAATGAACAATCTCATCCGACTTTGGAGTCTGGGGCGAACACAGGACGCTCTCAAGGTGCGCTCACAGCTGCAAACAGATAAGAAAAAAGCACCACGTGGTACGCTTGAACGCACCGCGGTCGCGATCGTCAACGGTTATCTCGACATGCAGCTGGCCGCTGAGGTCGCGGAGCCACTCGGTCGTTATGGGCCTGCGTTGGGTTCACTTTGGGATGCTCTTGGTAATACAGAGCTCCCTGTTTACATCAAGCCTAGAAACAACGGCGTTCATGAGGCGATTTTTAAGTCGGTCTTTGAGGAACCAGCGCTCTTTTCGAAAACAGGTGTTTATCCTCCTTTCTTGAAGCCGCCCCGAATGTCAAAATACTCAGTGGATCTGGTTACTTTTGTCAGGACGCTCTCGTTGCCTTCTATCTTCAATGTTGTTGCACTTGCTGCACAGGCCAACAACTGGACAAGAGTTTTCGATGCAAGTGAAAAATTCAATGAAGTGTATGCTCAACTTGATGCCAGTCTTCTTGCCCAAAAAAGTGAGGAGTTGAATTTTACAACCCCTCCGGGAGTAAAGGTCACGCATCCAATTATGATGTGGCCGAGAACCGCAGAACAAATGAAACTGATCATTCGCATGCTGCGTGTGCAGGCTCAGTTTTTAGCTCAGGATCCCCTCATGGCGCTGCGAGAGTCGGCGCAGGTGATTTTGAAATCGGAGATTCCGTCGTTCAAGGCTCTTGGTTTTGTTCAGACAGCAAACGTATACGACGACTTGGGCTATCCCGATTATGCGCGTCGCTTTCACGCGTTTGCAGAGGCGTTTGCTGATTTGAATTGGTATCAACAAAATCCTTACTTTCTATTGGGCGGTGCAGAAAGTAGTTTCTGGATTGGCGAACTCGATATTGCCCGCAAAGCCTTTAATAAGCTGCTGCTTTCAGCAGGAGACAAAGAGTACGGTCCATGGGCACGATTGCGTTTGGCAGAACTTGAGCACCTAAAAAATGGTGAAGACAAAGCTGCTATCTTATACGAGCAACTCAATCGTTTTAACTCACAACATCCTGTGGCTCTTGTTGCGCGTCGCAGGTTATTCTGCATCAATCAAGACAAGATGACCGCGCGGGGTCGATATGTTGAATATCAGGAGCTCAAGGAACTCTTTCCCAAAATGCAAGAGGCTGAAATTGAGCAGGTGCGTGCGTGCCATGTTCTTGGCCTGATGCAGGACGCTCCTGCTCATGCAAGCAATACAAAAAAGTCCTTGCCCGACGATGCCGCAAAGCAGTTGGGGTTGATTACGGAATTTGAGGAAAAGTTTCCGAGCAGCTCTTACAACACCTTTTTTGCGGAAAGAAAGTCGACACTGCAGGCGGCGTTGGGCCCATACCTACTTGCTCATAAGCAATGTCGAGAAGCTATTGAGTTTTTTAACAATCACGAGCAACACTTGAAGACGCTTGAAAAGAATAGTGGACGTTATTTGAAGGAATTGAAATGGACAGATGTGGAGCAAGATCGCATGTTGCGCTGTGCGACCTTGTTCGCCTCAAAAGAGACGCTCCAAAAGGTGTTGCCGCCCGTCCGACGCGTCAAAAAAAGTGATTCAGTTTTACGTCCTAAGGAGTTGAGTCCTTTGGTCCGTCTGGCGATTTCGATGACCGTTTCTGCAAACGACAAAGATGCTGAAGCCCTATTTAAAGAACTCAGACGCTTAGGTGAGAAAGATTTATGGGCGAATGTGCGAAGGCTTGAAACAGAGCAGTCGCGCTCGATTGATAGTGAGCGCTTTTGGCTTGATCTGGCTTCAGTGCGAGTAATGCAGTGGGATTTGGAACAGCCTTTACGCAAGAAGAAGAAGCTCGTGGCTGCAATGCGTAAGGAAATTCTACGCGTACCAGCAAATACGCTCGAGAGCACCGAGCTTTGTCAGAGGTTTTTAATTGAATCAGCCACCTTGACACTCTCCGAGTGGAATCGGTTCGTCGCGGCAGTGCCGACGGCAGAGTGGCTGAGTTTGTTGAAGTCGACGGACGTGAGCAAGTGTTCCGTACAAGCAGCGCGAGAGGCTATACGTTTTTCCCAGTCACGGCCAAGCACTTCTCGTGACCGACATTTACTCTGGCCTTGGTTGAAAGACCGTGGCGCCAAGCAGGAGCAGGAGGGCTGGCTTGCATTGGCAACCCGTTGGTCGGAACAAAAACTTGCAACAAAGCAGGAGCTTGAAGAAATTTTTAAGACCTTAGAGAAAGAGGCCGATAATCCCTCCATTCAGCGGGCAGCCCGAGCTTGGCGAGAGGAAAATAAATCCAGCGGCCTGTGGTAATATGACTGCAAGAGGGTGTGACCAGGCTGCAGTCTGCTTTTATTCTGGACGGAGGTGGATATGGGCGAGGTTCTTGAGTTCAAAACCAAAACAGCAGCGAAGAAAAGTAAATCATCTGCGGCGAAAAGTAAGGCGAATCTTCGGTCGACTGCGCACGCCGCTGAACCCCGAACTGTTCAGGTCAAGCCAGTCTCGAAAAAGAAGAAAGAACCTGTGAATTCAGAGAGCATCAAGCTTTGGTGGATTTCTCAGGAGTTTGATGATCTCATCCGAAAAGCCGTGATTGATAAGCACATTCCGGCTGAGGAACTCGCAGCAGTTATGGCTCACAGACTCGGTACGCTTTTGATGGTGAGTGAGCGAACTCCAGAGATGACTCTTTTTTGTATGAAGATCATTTCTAAAATTACAAACCAGCCTCACCCAGGAACGAACGCAAGTTAAATACCGCGCAGAGGCACATTACGTTCGATGTGCGCTTTAATTAGGCTCAGGAGTTGCTCGAGCTGGTGTTGACTGGCAACAGTCCAAGTCAGGCTTGAATGTTCTGAATTTTTTGCACCCACAAGACGAACACTCACTGCTCCACGCGGACACACATCTAAGCAACTACTTTCGACTACACGAACTGACCACGACTGTTCTGGCTCGTTGAGGAGCTGCTCTTCGAGAAAATGTTTGATCGCGAGAGATGTTCTTTCATGTTCTGTTGCATCTGAATCTGAAAAGCGACACGCCTCCCCGCAACTTCTGCACACAAGAAGGTGAGCATGATTTGACCGCCGAATAGCTTGACTCATGTTTCAAAACACCTCTTTTGCTACTTCGTCGTTATCAATAGGGTCATCTTAAGGCGACTTTCGATGTCGGAGGGACGTATGCTCACAGGCACTTTGCACGAATTGCCTATCTGCGGGTGCAATTCGAATGTGTAGTCACCAGAAGAATAGTTTGCAAAGCTGAAAACGATCTCGCGAACTTCTATAACGCTTCCCGTTGACTCGACGCGATAGAGAAGCAGAGCATCTTTGAATTGGTCTGTTTCAGGCAATACGACAATCGCACCTTCTTTTTCGGAACTATTTTCAGCACCGGAGCTGACGCTGAGTTGACAAACTTCCGTAGGGATTTTGATGTCAGGGCTGAGGCGTTGTGAGTTTTCAGAGATTGTCGGAGGGGTGCTGCTGCGCACGACTGGAGAGATAGGCAAAGGTTCTGTCGTTTCACCAGAATCGCTGGCACAACCCACAAGGAGTCCGGCAGTGAGCATTTTTACCGTCCATTGAGACGGGAAAAGGTCTGTCAACTTTATTTGCTTGAGAGTCACTGCCCAGCTGCCTCCGATAAGCAATCATACACCAAACTTATCGGAGTTTTCATCGCAAAATAGAGAAACGACTTGTATTTTCTTTAAACTGTCAATTCTCGTGTGGGCAATATTCGGGAATTACTTCACTTAGTGCTCAATTGCAGAGAAATGTGTCGCCCAATTTAATAATCTCGTATTCAAAGCTCGCATGGCTCATCCAGACGTATTTTGACGAATAGATTGTGTCTTGAGAGTGACCGACGCAAATGTCTAGGCGGCTCAGCCCTTTGCCTTTGAAAGCGCTTCCTGTGTCAACAATGCGGAAGGGAATGGGGTCAGCTACATTAAGCCGCTTTTCGATTGCAGGGATACGAATGAGGGTTCCGTATGGTAGAGCGAGCCGATCCATGGCGACGCTGACCTCGTTGGCTTTCCAGTTCATGTAATCGTCTAGCGTGTTGAGCTTGCGGCCACACCTGTCGAGTGGCCCCCCCTCCATAGCTGTGTTTTCGGTCGTGTACAGGGTAGCTACTCCGGTGTGTGTCTTTTTAATCATGGGTGGCTGCTTGTCGCTGCTCGCACCGATATGTCCAACATAAATCCATCCAGTCTGAAAATCACAACCCGTCATTGTCTTTTCCAGAGTGATTTTTGCATGGCTGTCCATCCACACAGGTTCCTTTGCGAGCGTGTGACGCGTTCCGCGTGGCATGTTGCATTTTTCAGTCTTGCTTAGTGTTGATGAGTCGTCAGCGCGAATCTTGAAAACCGTGTCGTAATCTTTATTAATTTCTATCCAGTGAGCTGAGGTTCCGTTCGAGCGCTCGGTTGAGTCGTCTGCAGACACAGCCGGAGAAGTTGCTCGGCTCGATGAACCTAATCCTGTGGGGTTTTCATAAATTGTTTTGACTGGGGGAAGATCACACGCGGACGCAAATGCGCTGGCTGTTGTGAAGATGATGAGTTTCAGCACAGTTA
>JBEAPS010000028.1:0-16793 GCA_041164285.1 Pseudomonadota bacterium | reverse complement strand
TCAGCTAGAGCAAGCCCTACATGAGTGTGCAGATGAGTTTTTCGGTCAGAACGAAAAAATAATTCTGTGCGGCAACTCTATCGGGCAGGATCGTAAATTTGTGGAGAAGTATCTACCCAGCTTCTCCTCAAGGTTGCACTACCGCATGCTTGATGTTTCGTCTTTCAAAATTGTTTTTGAAAACGCTTTCAACCAGAAGTTTAAGAAATCAAATAAACATGAAGCGTTGGGTGATATAGAAGAATCAATTGCGGAATTTAGTTTTTATCTTGGTTTTTTAGATCGAAGCAAGCTCGGTGGTGATCTATGAGTCGTTCTGAATTAGATCAGCTTTTGAACCTTTGGAATTCTCCAACTGAGGAAAGTTCAACTACTCGCACAGCGCATTTGATTAGAAAGTTGGTTCGTGCCGAATCTCATGAGGAGGCTCTCAAAAAAATCGAGCTACTTGACGTGCTCGACCTTTCTGTTGACCCTTGGATGAAGCGGCCATGGCAGCTCGACCTCGAGGTGTTTAAGTTATTGCCAAAGGTCAGAGGCTTGAAGCTCAACGGTTCAAAAGTTTCATGCCTGAGTGTGCTAAAAAGTTTGTCGGACTTAGAGCAACTCTTCATCGACGAGATGGACGTTGAAAACATTGACTTTGTAAGTCAAATGCCTGTGCTTGAAGTCATTTCGGCTCGCCGCAATAAACTCAGAAGTCTAGAGCCGCTGAGATTCTGTCCGCAGCTCCGTGAAGTGCTCGTCACAGAGAACAATCTCACAACACTTTCATGCTTGCTTGGTTTGCAGAGCCTCAGGGTGCTCGATGTGTCGCAAAATATGATTTCAGACTTGACTCCGCTCGCGAAGTTGAGAAATCTGAGGGTTTTGCGGTTGCAACGAAATGGATTGACTCAACTTGATGGACTCGAAGACCTTATCAACCTCGATGAACTTGATGTTCGTGACAATCGAATTATGTCACTGAGACCAATAAAGTCTTTGGGTCTGCTGAGTACGCTGGGAATTGCTGGCAATCCACTGACCGACGATGACGTCGATACAATCCGCAGATCAATCAAGCTACTTTCCTAGGCAGACTTGCATATGCAGACTTGCATATGCAGCACATTGTGGCACTGTATTCAAAACGTCTCAGGAGGAATACAGAATGTTAAGAAACAGCTTAGTAACGATCGCGGTTTCAGCAGTAGGAGTGTCAAGCGCATTTGCAGCCCCCTGCAACGAAGGTCCGAATCAGGGGCGTAGGCTGATCAAGTCCTGCTCAATTGAATCAGTTGAAAATGAAGTCTCCGGAGAAAAACTTTCGAATATTAGTATTTGCCTGAGCAGCCTACAAAAAGAAGGTGGACGCTTTGGTGGAGACCGCATCACTTGGTTCTTGAGCTCGTTCGATATGACTCGAGAGTCAGGCGAAACGGAGAGCATTCAATTTGACACACCTGACGGCCGTCACAACTTCCGTTCACCTATCGACTATGCTGTGACTGAATTTAGTAACAACTTTTTTTATATGGAAAGTCATCGCACAAAATACGCTGATGGCTCGCGGAAGGGGACTATCGAATGGCATATGGTCGACTTCGATACGAGCTCAGGTTCAATCACATTTGAACATCGTCAGAAATCAGGAACCATGCTTGGGCGCTGGGCTGATAAAATTAAGTTTTCAGCAGTTTGTCAGTGAGTTTCACTCAATGAAGCTTAACTGATACGCTTGCGAGGCTGTAGGCGTATCAGTTGCTCGGGAAGTGGTGTGACCTCACAAAGAAAGCTTACATCCTCGCACTGTACAAAAGCCTTTTGCGTTTCGTCGTCAACTTTATTCAGAGTGTTGCCACCGGAAGTAAAATTTTTAATTTCATCAATGTTTAGAATGAAGTGATTCCCGGAAACAAACTTTTCCTTGTGTCCATTATCGATACTGAATCGAGTGAGATGGGGTGCCATACTCCAGGGAGGCTGGCAGTGCGCGAGCACTTGCGCACGGTCGGGAGGTACAACCTTACCGTCTGCTCCAACGAATACTTTGAGAGCGTTTTTTACGTCCCATGGTTCGACAAGTTCACGCCTTAGCTCAATGCAAGTTCCACAACTACCCAATTCAAGTGCAATGTCACGTGCCAAACTGCGCACATATGTTCCTTTTGAGCATATGACTCGCAATGTGATGCGACTTTCTGTGTGCTCCAAGCACTCAAGTGCATGAATTGTGATTTTTCTGCGTTTACTCTCAATGTCGATAGGCAGTTCTCCTGTTGCACGCATGTACTCATAGAGTGGCATTCCGTTGACTTTGAGTGCCGAATAGGCGGGCGGTACTTGTTCGATTTGACCTCGAAACTGCGCAATTGCAGCCTCAATTTTTAGTTGGTCGAGGGCGTCAGGCAGAGGTGCAGAGAAGACGACTCGCCCCGAGGGGTCGAGTGTGTCTGTTTGGGAACCGAGGCCAATGACGAATAAATAGCCCTTCTTTCCATCCATTGCTTCATCAGCTAGTCGAGCTGTATTTCCCACCATGATGGGTAGGAGTCCTGAGGCGAAGGGATCAAGTGTTCCCAAATGCCCAACTTTAGTCACGCTGAGTGCTCGTTTCATTGCGGCAACAACAGCATGACTTGTGGGGCCTTCTGGCTTGTCGATCAAAATCAGTGACATGGCTTTGTCCTGGCTTACTTATTTCGAGCTGAATGCTTGAACGAGTTATGTGGAGCTTTCGTCAGTGTCTTGATTATGAGTCTCGATAGTCTCGCCAGCAGCTTCGCGATCTTCTTTTTTCACCTTCTCGATGATTTCAGAAATCCGGGCAGCGCGCTCTATCGACTCATCAAAGAAGAACTGAACAACGGGCGTGTATCTGAGTTTAAGAGCTTCACCCAAAGAATGCCGCACAAATCCACTCGCCTGCTTAAGAGCTTTTACAGCCGCGTCCCTTTGAGCTTGTTCTCCAAGAATGCTGAAGTAAACCTTAGCAATCTGGAGGTCTGGTGACACTCGCACGGAATTGATCGTCATATTCTTGAGGCGAGGGTCAGAGAGATCACCACGAAGCAGCATCATCGCGATGTGCTCGCGAATTTGTTCTCCAACCTGAAGGATTCTTTTTGAAGCCAAGGGGTGTCTCCGAAAAAAAAAGAGGGTGCACCAAGTGAGGTGCACCCTCATTGCGAGTCATCAGTGAAGTGTTGCAGCTGTTTCTTCAATAATAAACGATTCCAGCACATCGCCCACTTTGAGATCGTTGTAGTTCTCTACACCGATACCACACTCAAAACCCTGCAGAACCTCTTTCGCGTCATCTTTGAAGCGTTTGAGTGAACCAATTCTGCCTGTGTAAATCACGATACCATCGCGAACTACGCGTATGTGAGAGTTGCGAGTGACTTTACCGTCTGTAATCGCAGTACCCGCAATTACGCCGATTTTCGGAACTGAGAAAAGGTTTCTCACTTCTGCATGGCCAAGAACTTTCTCAGTTTTCACTGGAGCCAGTTTTCCTGCCATGAGTTTTTCAACGGACTCGAGCAGTTCATAGATGATGCTAAAGAACTGAATATCGACTCCGCGAGTCTCAGCAGCTTGGGATGACAGTTTATCAGGACGCACATTGAAACCAATGATTGTCGCTCCAGATGCCTCAGCGAGGGTCACGTCTGTTTCAGTGATGCCGCCGACGGCTGAGTGAATAATCTTATTTTTGACCTTTGGAGTATCGAGTTTTTGCAAGCTAGCACGAATAGCCTCAACAGAACCATGAGTGTCAGCCTTCAAAATGATAGGCATGTCCTTTGGCTTGTTTGGATCGTCCCCGAGTTTCGCCAAGAAGTCTTCAAGTGTCGCTTTGGGCTTACCATGCAGTTCTTTCTGACGTTGTTTTTCAATTCTGTACTCAACAGCCTCTTTGGCAATGCTTTCATTGACAACACAGTTGAACTGGTCGCCAGCTGCGGGCACTTCGGAAAGTCCGATGATTTCGACGGGCGTTGAGGGAAGAGCTTCGGTCACTCTGTTCCCTTTGTCGTCGAACATTGCCCTCACACGTCCATAGGCAGTACCAGCAACAATACAGTCACCTTGTTTTAATGTGCCTGTGGTTACAATGACAGTCGCAACAGGGCCGCGTGCCTTGTCGAGCTTCGCCTCAATTACGACACCTGATGAAAGACCATCCTTAGGCGCTTTTAAATCCAAGACTTCAGCTTGGAGCAACAGAGCTTCGAGAAGTTCAGGCAGGCCTTCCTTCGTTTTTGCGGATACGGGAACGAAAATAGCGTCGCCGCCCCATTCTTCAGGGGTGACGTTGTGCTGTGAAAGTTCACGTTGGATGCGCTCTATATTGGCGCCAGCCTTGTCCATTTTGTTCATGGCAACAATAATTGGCACATTTGCGGCCTTTGCATGCGCAATGGCCTCAACTGTTTGAGGCATAACCCCATCATCCGCCGCCACAACGAGAACCACGATGTCAGTGACTTGAGCACCACGAGCACGCATGCTTGTAAAGGCTTCGTGGCCGGGAGTGTCGAGAAATGAAAGTTTTCTGCCGTTGTGTTCAACTTGGTAAGCACCTATGTGCTGAGTGATGCCGCCTGCTTCTCCCGCAGCTACATCAGCAGAGCGCACTGCGTCGAGTAGTGAAGTTTTGCCGTGGTCAACGTGTCCCATAATTGTAATGATAGGTGCACGAAAAACCATTTCAGCTTGGTTTGAATCGGTTTTTGCAGTTTTCTTTGTGTTCAAAATGTCGCTGATGCTCACCGACGTATTCTGAACTTCAAACTCAAACTCATTTGCAACAAGAGTTGCTGTCTCGAGATCGAGTTGTTGATTTACGCTCGCCATCATTCCCAATTTCATCAGCACTTTAATGATAGCTGATGACTTGAGACTCATTTCAGCGGCCAAGTCAGAAACAGAGATTGACTCGTCAACGCGGACAATTCGTTTTGAAGCCTTCATCGGATTCGCGGCTTCAGCACGTCGATCATCACGTTTTCGCGATGGAGCAGAGCCACGTCTACGATTTGGCAAAATAACCGTACGGACCTGCGCTACACCCTCTTCAGATGCTCCCTCTTCTTCGTTTCCGAAATAGAGTTCTTCATCAAGAAACTCATCGCCACCTCGGCCTGCTTTGCTGCGAGCACGGCGACTTTCTTCGTCCTCCTGCATACGTCTGCGGCGAGCTTCGTGTTCTTTTTCTTTATCTCTCGGACGCGCTGTTGTCTCGCGTCCGGTTGTTGTTGGCATCTCGACGGCCGTAGTGCCGAATGATGGTTTTGACTGAGGAAAGCCTGGACCCGAAGGTCGTGGCCCGCCAAAACCTCCACTCGTGCCTCCAGCAGCGCCATAGGCAGGTCTTGGCCCTCGTGGTTGCCAACCGCCTCTGTCGCCTTCTCCAGCAGGTCGTGGACCACCAACGGGACGGGGGCCTCCCCCTGCTGGTTCGCTTCTATGATAGCCACCCTGTTCACCGCGTTGGTATGTGCCGCGATCGGGCCTTGAATACCCGCCTTGTGAATCTCTCGGTGTTGGACGACCTGCAGCGGATGCCGGAACAGGGCCGCCTGCGTTGTATCCTCGATTTCCTTGTCCAACTGGTGTTGGACCTGCGCCTGGCTCGGCTCGTCGAATGATAGTCGCGCTTATCGCCGGAGCGGCAGGGCGGACTATAGTCGCACCACTCGGAGTAGCACTCGACTCAGTATTTGTATCGGTTTTCTGAGCGACCTCTGGCTGCTTCGGCTGCGTTTCTTTTGAGTTTTTCTCGGTTGAGTCAGTTGCCGTAGCCTTTGGAGTCTGAGCAGCTACTTCACTCGAGTCAGCTGACTTGCGTTGGGCTGTTGATTGAGGCGCTGGTTGTTCTGGAGCGGATTGAGAAGCTTCTGTGGGTCCTGTTGTCGTCATCGCTTCACTTGCTCTGGTCTTCAATTCCATCACGGGCTCTGGGCTTTCAGGAGCTCCTGACCTATCTGATGAAGTTTCTTCTGACTGTGAAGACTCAGATTCGCTGTCGGAATTACCAGATTCGGCAGCGTCACTTCTACGCCGAATTACAACTTTGGTGGCTGTCTTGCTCGATGCATCTTTTTCAGGATTCTTTCCCGAGCGTACATATGCGCGCAACTTATCAGCCTCAATGTCAGAAATCGCATTGAAGTGGTTTTTCACTTGGACACCAAGTTCACCAAGTTTCGCAATCACAGTTTTCGTATCAAGCTTAAGCTCTTTGGCAATATCCAAGACCCTTAGACGGCTCATCCAACTCCGCTCCCAAAATATCCCCGATTGATCGGCGGGGAACCGAAAATTCCTTTGACCACGAGACCCTTAACAGCTTTCTTAAGATTCAGCTAGGGACTCAAGCACTCTAACAACGAAATCTTTGTGACTCACCAAAAGTGCTTTGACCTGTGCCTCTTTTCCAAAAAACTTTTGCCCGATCAATTGGCTCTGTGCGTTGAGCTGAATACCAATCATTCGGTCGGCGTGCAGTGAAAGCAACATCTCACAGTGCCGATAAAATCGCTCGGAACCATCGGTGCTCATAATCAAAAGCCTGCTCAAACGGGCCGTAGAATCAACCTTTTGCTTCTGTTTTTTGGCAATGGCCATCAGCCCTGATTTTTCTTTTCTTAGTGTGGACTCGATGCTTTCGAGTCCACCCCGGAGCTGCCCTGCGCGCCTCGATATAGAGAGTGCTTTCTCCATAGAGGCGGTGAGGGTGAGTTTAGGCACCCGAACGGTGCCTCCACTCCAAAGCAATATTGAGTTTTCGTTCAGTCGCTTTTCGATGACAGCTGCGCGGTCATCAGACTCCAACGATTTTGGCAGTTTCAGCATGTATCCTTCCCGAGAACTTGTAGGGCAATCCGGTGCGGACTGCGATGTCCTCGGGAGTTGCTTGCACAAGCGAACTGTAATCGTTGAATCCGGCTGTGTGAATGATTGCTGCAGTGTATTCACCTACGCCGCGGAGTTTCATCCAATAATGAAGTATTTCGCTCGGCACCTGACGCGGATCGACTTTTTCAGGATCAAGCTGTGCTGCGGGACGTGATTTGGCAACCAAATCTTCGAGGGCTGAAACTTCAGCGGCCTCATCGAATTGAGTTTCACTGAGCGTACCTGTGATATCGAGTGCATCGATTTCACTTTGGACGTCGAAATCTGATTTCTTACTTTCCGAAATTTTGTCAGAGAGGTCTTTTGCGCCCGAAATAATTTGATCAGACTCTTCTGGCGTGAGGCGCAGAAGTTTGCTGAGAGCCTTGGTTTCCATTCGAGCGATATCGGTTGGATCTTTGTAGCCTTCGTTGACCAGGATTTCAGCTCGCATTTCACCGAGGGTAGGAATTTGAGCAAGCACAGTTTTGTATTCCTGTACTAACTCTCGCATTTTAGACTCTGAGCGAATGTCGACCTTCCAACCTGTCAGCTGTGCAGCAAGTCGTACGTTTTGGCCACGTCGGCCAATTGCCAATGACAGATGATCATCTGGCACAACAACTTCCATGGTGTGAACTCGCTCGTTGACAATAACCTTAGACACTTCTGCTGGAGCCAGAGCGTTGCAAACGAATCGGGCAGGGTCGCGGTCGAACGGAATGATGTCGATTTTTTCTCCGCGAAGCTCTTGGACTACCATTTGAACACGGGATCCTTTGACGCCAACGCAGGCGCCGACCGGATCAACCGACTGCTCGGTGCTGTAAACGGCGATTTTCGATCGGCTACCGGGGTCGCGCGCAGCACTCTGAATGACCACGATACCTTCGGAAATTTCAGTAACTTCTTGCTCAAATAGTCGAACAAGCATTTCTGGGTGGGCGCGGCTCAGAATGACCTGCGGTCCGCGGGTCGATTTTTTCACGTCGAGGACATAGCACGTGATTTTGTCTCTAATTTTGAAGCGCTCGTTAGGAATTTGCTCACGCATGGGAAGAACGCCTTCGCATGAGCCGAGGTCGATGATCAGGTCTTGTTTATCGAAGCGCTTAACCTGTCCAGTGACCAACTGCGATTTGCGATCTTTGAAGTCGCGGACAATTTTTTCTTTTTCCGCATCCTGCATTTTTTGAACGATCACTTGCTTTGCAGCTTGAGCTGCTATGCGGCCGAGTTGGTCGGTAGGAAGTGCTTCGCCGATTTCGTCGCCTGCTCTCAGGGTGTCGTCGAGCTCGGCTGCATCTGAGAGCTTAATTTCGCGAAACTCGTTATGAAACTCTTCATCAGGTACGACGACCTTGAAGCGCAGAAGTTCTACTTCTTCAGTCTCTTCGTTGAATTTAGCCTCGAAGACGCAGTCGCCAAAAAACTTTTTTGCAGCAGTGATGAGTGCATCTTTAAGAGCGCCGATAAGCAACTCTCTGTCGATGTTTTTTTCTTTGCCAACAGCTTCAATAACGCGCTTCAGATCAATTTGCATGTGTTACCCTCAGCAACCGGGGGAATTCCGGAGTATCAACCGCGGGCTATACCCTTGGCATCTCGGTTTGTCACCCATTAATGAGAAAATCGAATCAACGAGACAATATTACAGCAAAGTTTACGCCTTTCGACCCCCGCGCTTCGGACTTTTTGGAGTCTTCGGCGCGTTTGCTTTGGCAGACTTCGGTTTTTCAAGGAGTGCCTGGGCAAACTTAACGGCTGACAGTGGAACCTCAATTTCTTCGGTACCAGTCATCAGTCGAAGCGTGGGGGGCGTACTGTGTGCGACAATACCGCTCAACGTCCCCGCAATTCTATCTCGACCATTTCTTTTTGTCCACGTTTTGAGCGAAATAAGTTGTCCAATGGCAGATTCAAACTGCTCCAGAGTTCTAAGTGGTGGGTCAATTCCTAGTGACCCGACACGCACGCCTACGTTGTCGTCGATGGTGTCGAGGCAGTCGTCTGCAAGTAAAAAGTGGTGCAATGGCAGGCATTCGTCGAGGGTGACTGCCTGCTCGGGATCAGGAAATGGAGATGTTCCTCGATGACCAGGGAATGGTTCAACAAACAGATCGAGGGTTGGATTTCCTTCGTCGATCACAAACCAGACATCTCGAATGTGGAGCTCTCTCGGAGGTGAGGCGCTTTTGTTGTAACGGGCACAAGCTTCTTGCGTATTTTGAAGGAGGCGCTCGGCCGTCTCGGGAGACAGTTCATTCGGGTGTTTTATTTTTGCTAGATTCATGGCTCACTCGGAGGAAATGTGGTTCGAGTTATCCACATATGCGGCTCAACGCTGCAATGCAAATAATTATCTGAAAAATCGAATTTAATCTTGGGTTTATCCTTGAGTGCTTCTTATGACCTGTAAAGTTATCCACATCTTTTCAACAGGGTTAGCTACTGAACAAAATGTACATCTGCAGGGCTCGATTAATTTTAGGAAGCTTGGAGTATCACCGTAGAATTCTTCGGTCAATACCTGTCTAAAAAAAAATAATTTGAGAAAAATAATGCGTATTAATGCCGCGCTTCTTGAGTGCTGATGCCATTGAGTGCAGCGTTTGCGCTGCGGTCATTTTATTTTTGTCGGGAGTTATTGAATGAGCACAGCACTTGGAAGGAAAGCGGAAATGTTTGTTGAACAATGGTTTGAGATGCAGGGATGGCAATGTTTCGAGCGCAATCTTAGGGTTCCAGGAGGTGAGATCGATAGACTGTTTGTTCGCGAGCGAGGTGTGTCTGGCCTTCGTGTGGACTTATGTGTCGCTGAAGTGAAGGCAACACGTCTGAAACGAGAAACACAGCTGAATCAGCTCTTCAGCGCTGCGCGAATTCGCTCGCTCGTGAAACCAAACCAGCTAAGGACAGTTTGGAGATCTGCGGCGGTTTATGAGGGTAAGCTCAGGTCAGCAACCCGAAATCCAGTGCGTACTTTTGTCAGATATTTCATGGTGGTATTCGCTTCGCGCTCACACCTTTTAAAGTTGAGATGCGCAATTCGAAAGTCCGGTGTTGATACATCGCTTCGTTGCTGTTTTGCATCATCGGAGTACATGATTCTGTCTTGGTCACCTGAAGTATTGGCGACCTCATTCTGAGTTCCTGTCTACCGAAGATAAACAATATAAATGCATATAATTTCTAATTTTTTTGACTTTGGATGCGACTGAGCTAGAGTGTGTTGGGAGGAACTTCATATGATAAAATTACTGACTTTGGGCTTGTTAACTCTTGTTTCTTCTCATCTTGGAATTGCTGAAACATTCGCCGCGCAAATGAAAGAGTCTGACCTCTGTCAGGAGCTCAAGCAAAACGAGCATAAGCAATTTTGTGAAGCACACCATTCGAACGATGTGAAGCCGTGTGGGCTAATTGTCGACTCTGATTGGCGTGGGCTCTGTGAAATGAGTAGGAGTTCCGAGCTGGGAGCGTGCGAGAATTTATCGGACGAAAACTTTCTCAATTATTGCTATGCACTCAAGCAAGGGACTTCAATTCCCTGCTTCTATATAACTGACCCGAGCCTTGAGTTTCTCTGCTACTCTCACGTTCAAAACACGCCACGGTTTTGTGCGGATGTTGTGGACGTGAGTCTCAACGCGCTTTGCAAGGCACTTTACAACCCAGAGCGCAAATCACCGAGACCACCACTGTGAAAGCCAGAAGAGCGCACTCAGTGAGTGTGCCCTTCGATGAACTTTTCAGCTTCAAGAGCTGCCTGACAGCCGCGCCCAGCTGATGTAATAGCCTGTCTGAACTTGTTGTCTTCAACGTCTCCCGCTGCAAATATTCCTGTTACATTCGTCATTGTGCTTCCTGGCTTGCAGAGCACGTAGCCCTGTGGGTCAAGGTCCACCAATCCTTTGAGGAAGTCAGTATTGGGTTTATGGCCGATCGCCATAAAAAGCCCGTCAACTTTGAGCTCTGTGCGTGTTCCTTCGTTGCTTTTCATTACGATTCCGGTGAGCCCACTGCTGTCGGAAAGGGTGTCAATCACCTCAGTATTCCAGACAACTTTTATCTTTGGATTGTTGAATACCTTTTCTTGCATTGCTTTGCTGGCACGAAATTTATCACGTCGGTGAATGAGAGTTACGCTCGAGGCTAGCTTGGCTAAGTAATGAGCTTCTTCCATCGCGCTGTCACCTCCACCTACAACCGCGACTGTTTTATTACGATAGAAGAAACCATCGCAGACAGCACAAGTCGACAGGCCATATCCCATAAGCTTTTCTTTGTTTGGGAGATCGAGAGTGATTGCACTTGCGCCAGTAGCAACAATAATGGCTTTTGTTTCGATTGTTTCGCTGTCGGTCACAATCTTGAATCCTGTCGGCGTTTTTTCAACTTTTTCGACAGTCCCGTGGGTCATTCGTGTGCCGTACTTTTCAGCCTGTGCTCTCATATCTTGCATAAGCTTGTTTCCATCAACCCCCTCGGGAGTTCCTGGCCAATTTTCAACTATGCTGGTCGTTGTGAGCTGTCCGCCGGGTTGCAGTCCAGCAATCAAGATTGGGTTCAGTGCAGCGCGCGAAGAGTAAATACCCGCGGTCAAACCTGCTGGTCCAGAACCAATGATTACGACATTTTCCATTGCACTCTCCCTTAGTTTTTTTTGTCTTTGTTGGGTTCGATGAGATGAGATAGAGCTTTTTGACTTGATTCAAGGATCTCAGCATGCAAGCTGTTTCCATGCGAGTCGATTGTGACGAGAGCTGGAAAATCTTCCACCTCCAGCTCCCAAATGGCTTCTGGAGATCCAAACTCTTCGAGCATAGATACGCCCCGAACTTTTTTTACTGTTTCCGCCATGACTTGAGCGGCCCCGCCGATGGAGTGCAAGTAGACACATCCAAATTTCTTGCACGCTTCAAGTGTTTTTGCTCCCATTCCGCCCTTACCGATTACTGCTCTAAGGCCAAAGTTCTCAATCACGCGCGCTTGGTAGGGCTCTTCGCGGCTACTCGTGGTTGGACCTGCCGCACGAACGCTCCACTCTCCGTCGTCCTGCTTCACCACAACTGGACCACAATGATATATTGCTGACCCTCGAATATCGACAGGAATACTTCCACCCTCAAAAAGGTGTTTGTGGACCGCATCGCGCCCTGTGTAGAGAACACCGCTGAGTAAAACCATATCTCCAACTTGAAGTGTTCGAACTTGCTCTTCGGTGATGGGTAGCGTGAGTTTGACCTGTTTCATTGGTAAATCCACTCCTGAATGTTGCCCTGAACGTCTGCCTGAATGCCCTGTCGTCTGAATGCCCAGCACATATAGGACACGGAAACGAAATAGCTGGCCGGAAGTCGATTGAGTGAAGCGACTTTGACGTCGATCAGGGTTGTGTTTCCTCCAAAGCCCATGGGTCCGATGCCTAGAGCGTTTGCCTCGCTGAGAATTTGTTCCTCAAGCTGTGCGAGCTTGGGATCGTCGCTGCGCTGCTTGATTGGAAGCAGAAAGAGTTTTTTTGAATATGAGAAACCGGTGCTTCTGTCGCCACCAATGACAACTGATAAAATTCCAGGTCCGCATCCTTTTCCCTGAGCCTGAAAAACTGCATCGAGAACAACTTTTCTCACGCCATCGAGATCTCGGCCAGCCCCAAGGCGGCTGTCTGGGAGGCTGTATTGAGCGCCTACGTTTTCGCATCCACCGCCTTTGAGGGCAAGGCGAATATCAAGAACATCACTTCGATGCTGTTCAAAATAAATAGTTGGTGCACCTGGCCCAAGATTGTTTCCTGTGTTTTGTCCAGTAATACTGTCAACTGAGTTTTGTCTCAGATATCCCAGCTCCGTTGCTCGTGCGACGGCAGCCTCACACACGTCTCTGAAAATGATTTGGTCATAGTTTACGGGTGTTTTAACAAAAAATAAGATGCTACCGGTATCCTGACACAGAGGTTGACTGACACCACATGCAATGTCGATGTTCCTTTGGATCACTTTCATTGCATATTCGCCCGCCGAACCTTCTTTTTCTTTGTTGAGTGTTTCTGTAACTGCTTCGCGGACATCCGGGGGTAAGTTTGTGCTGGTCACGCGGATGAGTTCAACTAAGCTCTCAAACAGCTTCGTATGAGACGCTGGAACAGCCGGTGGCGTTTTGATTGGGGTCTTGGGATTTGTCGCCATCTTAGGTACCTTAGTGTCTATTGTGAAAGTGAGATGATCAAAATGATAAATTCGGACACGCGCCGCACAACAATAATCAGAAAATTAGCTTTGTCTACGTTGAGTCTTGCTTTGGCTGGAGTTGCGAATGCCCAGAGTCAGAAGGCAGGGTCGTTTCAAAGACTGCAAGAAATGGTTGAAAATAGAGCAAGAGTTTCGGCCTTTGCTGTGAACCTTCGCACTCATGAGATCTTGGGGCAACTCAACCCAGATGAGCGCTTAACCCCTGCTTCGGTTTCTAAAATTGTCATTGCAGCTGCGGCACTTGAAAAGTTTGGTGCCGATCATAGTTTTGTGACGGGGCTCTTCGCCACAGGCCCCGTTCAGGATGGCGTTTTAAAGGGAGATCTTGTTTTTGTTGGTGCGGGTGATCCTTACCTGACAAATGAAAAGCTATGGTTTCTGGCGACAGATGTAGCGCGGGCCGGTATTCGCAGAGTGACGGGTAATCTTGTGGTGAACTCCGGTTTGTTTCAGATTAAAGATGCCGGTATTGATCGTAAGCTTGCTCAAAAAAGTAGCCGTCATGCGTACGACAGTCCTCTTTCAGCCGCAGCCGTCAACTTCAGTGTGATGGGTTTTGTTGTCAGCCCTGGGCAAAAAAAAGGTGACAAAGCGTATCTTGCACTTGAGCCACACTCTCTTGCGACATCTCGTATAGAGGGGCGAGTTATGACGAACTCAGGAAGTGGATCTCGAGTTTCGGTGAGTAGATCAAGGCGCGGAACGAAAGATGTGTTCACTGCGAGCGGTACGATCGGTCATTTGGCAAGTCCAGTGAGGGTGTATCGCTCAGTTTCCGATCCAGATGAATACGCTGGCTCAGTGTTGAGAGCTTTTTTGGAAAAAGATGGAGTTCAACTGAACGGAGAAGTGAAAGTTGCGACCGAGCTCCGACAGGACTACGGTCGCCATGTGGCCACGGTTGAAGGATTTCCAATCGGTTGGCAGCTACTTGGGCTCTTCAAGGTCAGCAATAATTTTATTGGTGATATGCTTACCCTTCAGCTTGACACGGTTCCGGGACAAACCCGAGCAGCAACATTGAGCGGTGGCGCTGCGAAACTGGAGTCGTATGCAAAAGAAGTTGTCGCCTCTGCTCCAAAGCTATACTCATCAGATGTTCAAGGATTGGCACTGAGCTCAGGCTCAGGACTGACTCATCAGAATCGAATGTCAGCAAGAGATGTTGTCGCCGTTCTGCAAAGGATGTACTCAAATACCAGAGAGTTTCCAGCTTTTTTAAGCGCATTGCCGGTTCCAGGAGCGGAAGGCACTGTCAGAAGCCGCTTTGCAAGCCGCAATACATCTCACTTACGCGATCGGTTGCGTGCAAAAACTGGTACGCTCAGTGAGCCTAGAGATGCTGTGGGTCTTGCGGGCTACAGCAGACTTGCAAATGGAGACTGGATTGCTTTTTGTACCATCGTGAATGGAAGCGATAAAAATCCGAGCGTAGGTATTGAAACTGCCAGAAGAACGATTGATGAAGACCTTGGTGACCTTCTTCCACCGGAGATGTGAATGGAAAAGAAACAAAAAGGGACATTTACTTTGCGGCGTCTTTTTCCGGCTCTCAACGAAGATGAGATTGCCAAGCTGCAAGAAAGCTCTTCAGTGATCCGGCTTCGAAAAGGTCAAAACCTCTTTATCGCAGGCGATAGTCCGCGTTCGATATATGGTGTTGCCAATGGTTGTCTTAAGATCGTGCGTGAAGGGCCTGAGGGTGAGAGTGTCATAACGCGGGTCGTACGGCCTGGTCATATTGTTGGCATTCGAGAGGTTTTTGGTGAATTTAAATATTCACGCACAAGCGTTGCGCTTAAAGAGAGCGAAGTATTTTCGATAGACGCTCGTGCTGTGTTTGATTTGATTTCAAGAAGTCCTGCCGTTTCGCTTCAGTTCATGAAAATATTTTGTAATGAACTTGCTAGGCTTGAAAAGCGAATTGAAAACGATCTTTACAAACCAGCCAGAAATCGAGTCGCGGCTGTCATTTATGAGCTCTACACTTTGTTTGCCGATGAAGGCCAAACGACCTTTGAGCCACCGCTGAATCGGCGAGATATTGCAGAGCTCGCCGACGTCACACCTGAGACTGTGAGCCGAGCAGTTGCAGACTTAAAGAACAATGGAGTTCTTGAAACTCAGGGTGCTATCTTTCATATTCTAGATCCCGGCGAGCTTCTGAATGAGGCAGAGGATCGCTGATGCCGTGATTTGTTGTATTTGCTTGAGGGAAGGGCGATCCTATGAATCATGGACAAGACGGTGCACTGCTGCAATGCCGGTCGTTGGAGCTGCGTGTCGGTTATCGTTCGCTGATTAAGAATTTCGAACTATCGCTCTTCCGCAGCGAGGCCGTTGCGATTGTCGGTCCAAATGGGTTGGGGAAGACCACGCTTCTTCGGACTCTGTGCGGAATAAGCCGTCCATATCGGGGTGAAGTTCTTATCTCGGGTGAAACACTCTGGCCGCAAAAAAATGTAAAAACAAAACGTGATGTTTGTTTGTTAGCAAGTCAGCCTGCGCTTTTTTTTGAGCATTCAGTGTTGGATAATTTTGAGTTCTACTTGCGCTCGCTCAATCGTGAAGTGGATCGCGCAACTATGATGGCTGCGCTCAAGCAGGTGGCACTTGATCGTCATGCGAAACAAACTGCGCGAACACTTTCCACCGGTCAAAAACGACGACTGACTCTCGCAATATTGAGTTTGGCACAGCCCCAAACGGTGCTTCTTGATGAGCCGACAAATGGGCTCGACGACGATGGCTCGGAGCTCTGTTTGAGTCTTTTAAGAACTCTTGTGGACAATGGTTCTGGACTTCTGATCGCATCACACGACTCCAAAATGGTCGGGTGGTGCCAGAGACAGCTCAACTTGAGGGAGTGGGCATCTTGAATCAGTTGAGGATTTGGCGAAGTCAGTGCTGGCTCGTCCTTGAATATTCAGTACGTTCAGTTCTGCTCAGAAAGGCCTCTTGGGCCGGGACTCTGGCATTTTCAGCATGTCTTTCTATTCTGTTTCCTTTTGCATTTGGGACTGAACTGATCCAGCGTGCCGAAATTAGGCACGGAGCATTTTGGGCCATCAACGAATTCGTCGTGGCTCTCTCTGTTGGAAGGTTGTTTACAGTCGAAGCTGAAGGAGGAATGCTCGAGTATTTGCTTTCTGTGCAAGCAGAGCGCACGGCTATTCTTTTTGGCAAAATTATTTATATCGTCGCTTATCTCCTGTCGCTGCAAATTCCACTCATTTTGATGTGGATTGTTTTTTACAATGTTCCAGGTGCTGCAGTTGCGAGTTTATTGGGGAGTATTGCTCCGCTTCTTCTTCTCTTTAATTTAGGGACTGGAACAATAGGTGCGCTCTTGGCGTGTGTCACTGCGCGCAGCACAGCCAAAGACATACTTTTACCGCTTTTGTTCTATCCTCTTCAAATGAGCGTGCTCCTTGCTGCAGTGAGTTTGGCAACAATGACCGATCCCGATACGGTGATGCTCGCAGGAAGTTCAGAGCAGTCTTGGTGGGCCGTAATGGCTGGAGTGCCAGTTGTGTTCATGGCTCTCGCAGTACTTCTTGGAGATTTGTTATTTCAGGAATAGTTTTAACGTGCTTTCATTTGCGCAAAGACAAGGGGTTTACGAATGTCTGATTTAGTCTTTCAAAAAAGGCA